>JALWOO010000766.1 GCA_027083485.1 Amylibacter sp.
CCAAAAACACCCGAAGGCCGGGCCAATATTTCGCAATTTCAGAAAAAACGCTGGGAAGAATGGCGGGAAACCCGCGATGCAATATCATTCATTCAAAATGACAATGGGGGATTAAATGGGGGGCAATGAGCAAGGGATGATTGTTAAGCCCTTGTTCTTATAGCCATAAATGAAAGGTAATGGCGGAGACGAAGGGATTCGAACCCTCGAGACCCTTCCGAGCCTACTCCCTTAGCAGGGGAGCGCCTTCGACCACTCGGCCACGTCTCCGCCGCCGTGTCTAGTGGGAAGTTTATCAGGATACAAGAGGTTTTCGGAGGGAAAACCTTGCAATCTGCAAGATTTGTAATCCTCCCGTTTCAATTGTTTGCTTACACCCTGGCAAAGGATGGTTTCAAGCCTTGTCCACATACCTTTGGCGCACTTTGCCACGGTATTTGACCCATTGGTCGGCGTCGATTTCGCTGCCGTCGAAAACCCCGAGCAGAATGCCTTTGCCGCCGGGGGAATTGCGCATTTTTTCGATGTCGGCTTCGGATTTTGTGGTGCGTTGGCTTGGTCGGCGTGCCCAGCGGCCAAGGCGTTCGTACATAAGATCCAGAATATCGTCATGCGCGCCGCTGTCCCCGAGATCGTTCAACTCTTCCGGATCATTTTGCAAATCAAACAACATCGGGCGCAGGCCGCCCTCGGCGTGAATGAATTTCCAGTTCTTATCCACCACCATAAACAGGCGCGCATCGCGGGGTTTCAGGCCCAGATTGACCGACATTCGGGTGGCGGAATAATCATATTCGCTGATCGCGAAATCGCGCCAGTCTGAAGGGGTTTGACCGTGCAGAACAGGCAGCAGGGAACGGCCCTCGACAATATGGTCCGGCACCTCCCCTCCGGCAAACTCGATAAATGTTGCAGCCAGATCAATGCTTTCAACCAATTCATCACAGACAGTCCCGCGTGTGGCATCGGCAGCCTTTGACGGATCATAAATGATCAGGGGCACGCGCACGGATGGGTCATGGAACAGTTCTTTTTCGCCCATCCAGTGATCGCCCAGATAATCGCCATGGTCCGAGGTCAGCACGATCATCGTGTCCTGCATCCGGCCGGTCTCCTCAAGAAACCGGAACAGGCGGCCCATCTGATCGTCGCACTGCTTGATCAACCCCATGTAGGCAGGGATCACCGTGTTGCGCACATCGTCGCGCTGAAAGGCGCGGCCGATCATGTTATCCTGGTATTGGGCAAACACCGGATGCGGGTTTATCCGTTCCTGATCCGCCCGCACAACCGGCTGAATCTGGTTGTGACCGTACATTTTGTGATAGGGTGCCGGCACGATATAAGGCCAATGGGGCTTGATATAGGACACATGCGCCAGCCATGGTTTGTCAGGATCCTGTGCTTTGATAAAATCAATGGTGCGCGAGGTTAGCCAGGGGGTTTCGCTGTCTTCTTCGCGAATATTCGCCGGCTTGTCTGCGTGCTGCATCAACCAACCGGAAGCGATTTCATCCGCATCCGTGATCCCCGCATTGGCAAAATCCGCCCAGGGGTTTTCGGCAGCATAGCCCTTGGCCTTGAGGTATTCATTATAGGGTGAGCGGCGTTCATCGTAAAACCCGTTCGGCCCTTCGGCCCAAAGCCCGTCATCGCGGATAAAGACGTCAAAACCGCATTCCTCGATCCGGGCTCCGATCTTGCTGTCGCGGGTAATGCCCAGGCGTTCCATCCCCGCCGCATCTGCCTTCATGTGGGTTTTGCCAACCAGCCAGGCATCCATCCCCACCTTGCGCAGATGATCGCCCAGCGTCATTTCCCCGACCTTGAGCGGGTAATTGTTCCACGCGGCCCCGTGGCTATGCACATAGCGGCCGGTGTAATAGCACATGCGCGACGCGCCGCAGATGGTGGATTGCACATAGGCCCGATTGAACCGCACCCCCTGCTCTGCCAGCCGGTCCATATGCGGGGTGTGCAGGGTTTTATGGCCGGCACAGCTAAGATAATCGAACCGCAGCTGATCAAACATGATGAACAGAATATTCTTGGCCTTGCCGCTCATGTCAAAAGCTCCAAATTTATGCTGCCGTCAAAAAAGGGGCAACAAAGTGCCCCTTCCAATGTCGATATTTCCAGCAAATCAGCGGTAAATCGCGTCGCGAAAACCGGCGCTCCTTGCGGCACTCATTGCGTTTTGTAACTGTGCCGACGAATTGAACGGGCCAAGGTAAACCACTTTATAGGCTTTGCCCGAGCGCACAGACCTGCGCGATGAAACAGGCAGCCCGCTGGACTGAAACCGGCGCACGGTCTTTGCCGCGTTTGCCGCAACACCGAAAGTGGCCACCTGCACATAACGGGATTTGGAGGACATACGCACCCGTGGTTGCGCAGCCGAATACTGCCGTTTCACCACAGGGGCAGCTGCGACCCGGCGCACCCGTATTTTGCGTTGGATCAAACGTCTTGGAACCGTATTGGTCCAGACCAGTTCCATTTGTGCATCTCCGCTGGCCGTTACATCCGGATCAATAATCGTTCCAACCGTGCGCAAGCCATGCACGGCATCACGCGTGCGTATCGGCGCCGTGGCTTTTTTGCGGCTATAAACCACTGGCTGGGGATTGGAGTAAACCGTTTCATTCGCCGCAGCTGCAGCACGCAAGCGGCGGCTCCGCACCAAATCCCCCGGATGTACAGGCTGTGGCGTCCGGCGAATGGCCAACCGACCATTGCGGGACTTGCGGTACGAGCGGAGTTTACGTACAGGCTTTGGCTTTGCAACAACGCGGCGCGGCGCGGTTTTCACAACCTTGACAGTTTTTTGTACAACAACCGGCTTTTGCGCGACATATACGGGTTTGCGAAGAACACGCACCGGTTTGGCTGACCGAACCACCTGTGCCGGTTTAGCAACTACTTTGCGCACAGGGCGTTTTTTAACAACCGCTGGAGCAGCCGGCTCGACGATCACCGGCCTTTTCCCCAGCGCGGCCAGTTGCGAGGCACTTAACGATGGTTTGTTTTTCTTGGAGCAATAAAC
>JALWOO010000767.1 GCA_027083485.1 Amylibacter sp.
GGATGATCATTTGATCGCTCAGGTGGCGGGATTGTTTGAAGCTGTCCGACATCCAGACCAGAAACGGAATCCGGCGTTGCTGGGGCGGGGCCACGGCAATCGGTGCGCCATGCAGGTAAAACCCGCCTTCGCCAAGGGATTGCCCGTGGTCGGAGACATAGATCATCGCCACATCCGCGTCCTTGATGGTTTTTAGCTGTTCAATCAGATCGGCCAGCAGATAATCCGCATAGCGAATGGTGTTGTCATAGGCATTGCGCAATTCTTCGGGGGTGCAATCGGCCACCTGTACGGTTTTGCATTCCGGCTGAAAATGGGCAAATTCCGGCGGGTATTTTGTCCAGTAGGCGGGGCCGTGGCTGCCGGTTTGATGCAGGGTCACGAAAATGCGTTTGGCGTCCGATTGCTGCAAGCTTTGCGCCAGCTTCCAGTTCAGCGTCGCATCCGACCCCGGCTTGGGGCAATCCGTCCCTGTGCAGGCATCGGCAATGTCGTTCACATGTTGGTAATGATCCACAATCACCGGCGGCGGGCCGGTGTTGTTGGTGCGATAGAATGTTTCGATCCCCTGACGTTTCAAATAGCTTGGCAGCGGCTCAAACGCGGTGTGGGAAGAGGCCTCGCGCCCCTCATGGGTGAGGATGCAGGCGGTGGAGGCAATGGTGTTGGTGGCGCAGGACAGGCCCACAGGCAGCGCGATAATGCCCTGTTTGGTCGTGAAAGGGTTGGTGTCGCGGGGGTAGCCGTAAAGGCCGAAATTATCGGCGCGGGCGGCTTCGCCGATCACCAGCACCACGATTTGTTTGCGCGCCGGTGTGACAGGATCAAACACCGCATCCGGCAGGTTGATCTGGTCGCGGTTCTCAAGCGCCAGCCGGTTGAAATGGCGCGCGGTGTTGATCACATAGGACCAGGGCAGCACCTTGGAGCCCAGCCGTTTGGCGTGCTGGTCATACCAGAGCCAGGTGGTCGAGGTGACAAACATCCACCCCGCCAGCGCGACAAGTGAACCAACGGCAAACAGGATCCGCCAATACCAGCGCGGCTTGCGCACGGGCGCAAACAGGATCACCCCCGCCGGCAGCGCCCCCAGCAACAGCAGATAGGGCAGGATGCCCCAATCCCACAACATACCGGCCTCGCGCGGGTCGGTGTTCAGGATATTGGCAATCATCGAGCGGTCCAGCTCCATGCCATAGGTCAGCATGAAATATACCGCCGCCGCGTTGGTCACGAACAGGACCGCGGCAACCAGCTTCATCAGCCGCAGGGACAGGATCGCCAGCAGGAACATGAAAAATGCAAACATGCAAAGTTGCACGACTTGCAAAGAGAATAATTGCAAAGCACCCTGGGCCGTCGCCAAGTCCACAACCGGCAAAGCATAATCCAGCAGAGGTTTTTGAAACAGCGCCAGATTGGCCAGCCCCATCAGGGCCACAAACCAGAACAGGGCAATCCCGCTTTTGTTAGTCTTCATTGTCCCTACCGATATTTGCGGGGTTGTATCGGGGATTTATCGGGGCAATGGCCTGCGCCGTCAAGGTCCAGCCCTGACGGCGCAAACAGTTTAGCCGAAAACCGCTGTCAAAGCGTTGTCAATCGCGGTGATGATGTCGTCAATGTCCTGCTTGGTGCAGATCAGGGCAGGGGACAGGCACAGCGTGTTGTTGAACCCGGGCACAGAGCGGTTGGTCATGCCGATGATCACGCCATTGGCCATACAGTGAGCGGTGACCTTGGCGACTTCGCCTTCGGGCATCGGCTCGCGGGTTTCGCGGTTCTTCACCAGCTCGGCCCCGAGGAACAACCCCTTGCCGCGCACATCGCCGATCACGTCGTGCTTTTCTTTCAGCTCCTCAAGGCGCGACATGCAGTAATCGCCCATCTCGATGCAGTTTTCGATCAGGCCTTCTTCTTCGATGATCTTCATATTTTCGATCGCCGCAACCGGGCCGGAGGTACAACCGCCAAAGGTGGAAATGTCGCGGAAATAGTTCAGCGGATCGGAGGCGTCGCTTTTGAACATGTCAAACACCGCGTTGGTGGTGACCATGCAGGAAATCGCCGCATAGCCGGAGGCAACGCCTTTGGCCATGGTCACGAAATCGGGCTGGATGTCGTAATGCTGATAGCCGAACCATTTGCCGGTGCGGCCCACGCCGCAGACCACTTCGTCGATGTGCATCAGGATGTCATACTTGCGGCACAGGGCGCTCATGCCTTCCCAATAGCCTTCCGGCGGGGTGATGACGCCACCGCCCGCAGTGATCGGCTCAAGGCACATGGCCCCGATGGTTTCCGGCCCTTCACGCAGAATGATTTCCTCGGTGGCGGCAACGACCTGCGCACCATAGTTTTCAGCGGATTCAAACTGGTT
The DNA here is from genome assembly GCA_027083485.1 of Amylibacter sp. Classification (GTDB taxonomy): domain Bacteria; phylum Pseudomonadota; class Alphaproteobacteria; order Rhodobacterales; family Rhodobacteraceae; genus Amylibacter. Next base: position 2,381 of record JALWOO010000767.1, read on the forward strand.
GCGGTATTCAAGGCAATGGGGAATGCGCACAAAGCCGTCCACAAACGGGCCGTAATGGGCCGAGCGTTCGTCCTGTCCACCGGCGGAAAGCGTGGCAATGGTGGTGCCGTGATAATCGCGGTCGCGATACAGGATTTTGTATTTCTTGCCGTTGTATTTTTTCTGCGCGATCTGGCGCACGATTTTGAACACCTTCTCGTTGGCTTCGGAGCCGGAGTTGGCGAAATAGACCCGATCCAGACCGGGCATTTTATCCAGCAGCATTTGCGAAAAGATCGACGACGGGATCGAGCCGGCAGACCCTGCGAAATAGTTCAGCTTTACCAGTTGATCCCGCACCGCATCGGCAATGCGTTCGCGGCCATAGCCCACGTTGACGGTCCAGACGCCGCCCGATACCGCGTCCAGAAATTCCTTGCCGCGGGCATCCCAGACACGCATGCCCTTGCCTTCGACCATCACGCGCGGATCAACCGTTTCATAGGGTTTATGCTGGGTCAGATGATGCCAGACATTATTGCGGTCCGCCTCGATGATGGCGTCTGTATCATTGGTTTGTATAGCGTCCACGATGTGTACCCCTTGACAAATTTTCAGGAAATCAGCCGTCAAATTTTACCGACTGTTAAAAAAACTTCAACGGTAAAGGGG
>JALWOO010000768.1 GCA_027083485.1 Amylibacter sp.
CACTTCCTGCACACGCAGCAAACCGGATTTCAATGCCTCCACATTGGTTTTCCCCGAAGAGGCCGCATCCCCGACCGCCGAAAAGAAAATCGCCAGCAAAACACCGGAGGAGCCGCCCATGGTCTGGCTCAACTCCAGCCCGATCGCCCGATACAGCTGGGTGTGATCGGCCAGCGGTAATTGCGGGATTGCAGACTCAAGCGCCCGCGCCGCCCCTGCCAGCGTGGAGCCGGTATCCCCGTCCCCCGATTGCGCATCCAGCGCGTTCAGCACGGATTCGGCCTCTAAGAACAGGGCGCAGCATTTGGCAACCAGTTCGCCGGTTTTCGGATCATTCGACGGGATCGGTTTGATCGGGGTCAGCCCGTCCGGAATTGGCAACACCTCGGGGGCGGAAATTTTGTTGCAACCGGGCCAGTCCAGCATCGGCACGGCCTCTTGCAACAAGGCCAGTTCAGCAGCCTGCACCGGCAGCAGCGACACGGAAAACCCCCGCATATCCAGCGAGGTCATCATCGCCGCCGGACCGACCAGATACTGAATGTCGTCAATCACAGCGGATTTCGCCAATTCCTCGGCCAGCACCGCCATTTCCAAAGGCGTCGCCCCGCCCAGATTATTCAGCAGCGCCACCTTTGGCCCCTGCCCCGCATGGGGTTTCAGCCGTTCCAGCACCAGGGCCATCGCGGCGCGGGCGTCTTTGAAATCCACCAGCTCGACACCGGATTCACCGTGAATGCCAAGGCCCAACTCGGCTTTGCCAGCCTCGATCCGCGCTTCTTTGGGGGAGCCGGGCACCGTGCAGGTATCCAGCGACATGCCAATGCTGGCCACATCACGCACCACATTTCTGGCCGCAGCACTGACGGTTTCAAGATCGGCACCGGATTCGGCCAAGGCACCGGCGATTTTATGGACAAACAGCGTTCCCGCCACCCCGCGCGCCTGTGGCAGGTCCGGCAGGGCGATATCGTCGTCCACAATCACCATCGCCACCTTGATGCCATAGGCGCGGGCGCGTTCCGCCGCGAGGCCGAAATTCAGCCGGTCCCCTGTATAGTTTTTCACCACCAGCAAACAGCCCGCAGCACCGCTCACCGCCAGAATACCCGCCAGCACAGCATCCACAGAAGGCGAGGCAAACACATCCCCGCAGACCGCCGCCGTCAACATGCCTTTGCCCACAAACCCCACATGGGCCGGTTCATGACCAGAGCCGCCACCGGAAACGATCGCCACCTTGGATTTGTCCCAGTCCGTGCGCATCACCACCTTGATATGGGGAAATCCGTCAAGCCGCGCCAGCCGGCCGCCAGCGGTGCGCAAAACGCCCTCGATTGCTTCGGTTACAAGGGTTTCCTTGCTGTTGATAAACTGTGCCATTGACTGGTCTCCTTATGATATGCGGTCGCCATTGGCGTCAAAATACAGGGGGGATCGCGGTGAAATATGAAGCACATCGCCCTTGGCAAGCGTGCTATGGGGGTCGGTCAGGGTAATCAGGTCGTGGCCATTCAGGGACAGGTGCAAACGGGTTTGGTCGCCCAGATATTCCACCCGTTTCACCTGTGCGGCGGCACCTTCACCGATGTGGATATGCTCCGGTCGCAGGCCTATGCGGTCGGCTCCGGCAGGAGCCGCAGGGAAAATATCCGCCGGCAGAATATTGATTTTCGGGGAGCCGAGCCGGCTGGCGGTGTAGATGCTGACCGGATTTTCGTATATCTCGCGCGGGGAGGCGAATTGCACCAGCTTGCCCTGATCCAGAACCCCCACATGGGTGGCCATGGTCATGGCCTCTATCTGGTCGTGGGTCACGTATAACATGGTCGCCCCGAGGGTCATCTGAATGCGCTTGAGCGCGATGCGCAGGTCCGAACGCAGCTTGGCATCCAGCGAACTGAGCGGTTCATCCATCAGATAGATTTGCGGATCCCGCACCAAGGCGCGGCCAATGGAAACGCGCTGCATTTCCCCACCGGACAGCTCTGTCGCCTTGTTGTCCAGCTTGTGGGAAATTTGCAGGAGTTCAGCAACTTCAGCCACCTTGCGGGCAATTTCATCCTCCGGTGTGCGCAGCATGGGTGATTTCAGCGGAAAGGCCAGATTTTGCCGCACAGAAAGGTGCGGATACAGGGAATATTGTTGAAAAACCATGGCCACGTTGCGCTGTGCCGGCGTGAAACGGGACACATCCTGACCGTTGATGAAAACCTGCCCCGCGTCCGGCTGATCCAGCCCCGACACCATCCGCAAGGTGGTGGTTTTTCCCGCTCCTGTCGGGCCAAGCAGCACCACAAAGGCGCCGTCCGGCACGGTCATGGTCACATCCTGCAAGGCCACCTGATCCCCGTAGCGTCTGGATATATTCTGCAAGCGCACTTCAGCCATGATCCAGCACTCCTTTGTTGGCGTCCGACAAAAGCGCCTGACCGGTTTCTTTGTCAAACAGGGTCACCGTGCGCGGATTAAAGGCCAGCCCGACCTGATCGCCGACGCCGATTTCATCACTGGCGGCAACCCGCGCTTTCAACCGGCCGTTGGCTGTCTCCAGCGTCACGATCTGGGTAGTTCCCAGATATTCCGTCGCCAGAACCGCCCCTTTGTAAGAACTGCTATCGCTCAGGGTTATATGTTCAGGCCGCACACCGAACACCAACTCCCCGCTGGCATCCTGGCGTTGCACCGGAATTTCCATCAAATGACCGTTTAGCGAAACCGTGTCGTCACCGCTGGAAACATCCCCTTGAAAGTGCAGGAAATTCATCGGCGGCGAGCCGATGAAATCCGCCACAAACAGGGTCGCCGGCCAATCGTATATTTCCTGTGGCACCCCGAATTGTTCAACCGATCCGTGGTTCATCACCACGATTTTATCGCCCATCTGCATGGCTTCCAGCTGGTCATGGGTCACATAAACCGTGGTCGCGCCCATGCGGTCATGCAGGGCGCGCAATTCTTCGGCCATATGTTCGCGAAATTCCGCATCCAGCGCGCCCAGCGGCTCATCCATCATAAAG
>JALWOO010000769.1 GCA_027083485.1 Amylibacter sp.
GTTTGGGCCGAGAGCTTTTCGATCTGGGCGGAAATATCCAGCAACCGGTTCAGGGCGTCTGCGGGATTGGTGCCTTTGGTCGACATTTCGGCGACGATACCCGACAGTTCCGCCTCCAGCGGTTGCACTGCATTAAACACACAGCGCGCCACGGGCAGGGTCAGCATGGCCATGGATTTATAGGTTTCGATTTCGACCAGGCGCTGAACCGTGCGGCCGGTGCGGTGGGGCAGGGCCTCGCCAATCATATAGACGACGAAACGGATATGGCCGTTTTCATCCAGCCGGAAATCGGATGCCACGGCAGCGGTGCCGTTGGCGGCATAGGAAACTGCGCGGGATTCGCGCACGAACCAGTCTTTGGTTTCTACATCAATCCGGGCTTCGACCTCGGCCTTTGTGGGGGCGTGTTCGATGCGCACCAAAGAGGACGACAGCAATTCGCCCGGCGCATTGGCCAGCCAGTCCGCAGGGAAATGCGCGAAAATCTGGCCGGAAAATCCGCTCGGGGCCGCACCGTCCTTGAACAGCATGAAGGTGCAGAATTCGGAATGGCGCTCCCATTTCAACTGCACCCGCCCCAGATCGGCAAAATGGTGATCCGCATGGGGGGCCGGATGGCTGGCTCCGTAATGATCGAGCAGTTGATGCAGGAATTTCAGGTCCGCGTCGGGATTGTCCTTGTTCCGCGCAATGGCAATGGTTCCCGCCCGTGCCGGTGCCGTGATGTGCGGAAAGGGGCGCGCGTGCAATTCGTTGGACAGCATTTGCCGTTCCGGGTGGACTTTCAACGATGATAACGGCATGGCGCTCTCCTTTTGCCTGTTTCTATGCCAGAAGCCGGGGGTGGTGTCACGCCCCGAGGTTGGTCATTTTCGACAGAAGCTCCGTGGCATTTTTCACGGCAAACCGTTTCAGCAAACGGGCGCGCACGTCTTCGATGGTGCGCGGGGACAGGCCAAGGTCGCGGGCGATTTCCTTGCTGGTCTGGCCACGGCTCATGCGCGCCAGAACCTGCCGTTCGCGTTTGGATAGCGACAGCGGCGCGGCGTTTTCGGCAATCGGGGCAAAGCTCATCACCACCTGTTGCAACGGCGTTTGCGGCGTCAGGGAGCGGGCGCGAAACCGGCACCAGATCGAATGACCCGCGTGGTGGCGCACCAGACGTTCATCGGTATAGTTTTCGCGCTGGCGCAAAGGGTGCAGCCCCACATCGCGCACGCGCTCGAATTCCTCGCTTGATCCGTAAAACAGGCGAAAAGACTGGCCGATCAGGGTGTTACGATCATATCCGGTCAGGTCTGCAAAGGTCTCGTTACAGGCGCGGATGACCCGATCGCAGGTCATCACCAGCCCCACAGGGGCGAAATCAAAGGCGGTTTGGGTGGCTTGATCCATGGGGTTACCGTAGTTATACGGTATTGATACCGTATTGCTTTGCGCGCAAAGTCAAGGCCGAAGGTATTGGGGGTATCAAATGACCGTGCAAAGTGACCTGAGTGCCCGCCTGATGGCGCGCATTGCCGATAAACGGGACGATTTGATCGCCCTGACGCAGGAATTGATTCGCATCCCGACGCTAAATCCGCCCGGCGATAATTATCTGGAAATCTGCGAATATCTGCGCGACCGGCTGCAACCGCATGGCTTTGCCTGTGAATTGATCCGCGCCACGGGGGCGCTTGGCGACAGCGACAAATATCCCCGCTGGAACATCGTTGCCCGCCGCGAAGGCACGCGGGCGGGGGATTGTGTGCATTTCAACTCCCATACGGATGTGGTCGAGGTCGGCACCGGCTGGACCTTTGATCCTTTCGGTGGAGAGCTGAAAGACGGCAAAATCTATGGCCGTGGCACCTGTGACATGAAAGGCGGATTGGCAGCCTCGATCATCGCCGCCGAAGCCTTTCTCGAGGAATGCCCCGATTTTGCCGGCGCGATCGAGATTTCCGGCACCGCAGACGAGGAATCCGGCGGGCAGGGCGGGGTCGCCTATCTGGCGCAAAAGGGCTATTTTGCGCCGGAACGGGTGCAGCATGTGATTATCCCCGAACCCCTGCAAAAGGACCGGATTTGCCTGGGCCATCGCGGCGTCTGGTGGGCGGAAATCGAAACATTTGGCGAAATTGCCCATGGCTGCATGCCGTTTCTGGGGGATTGTGCCGTGCGCCACATGGGGGCTGTGCTGGAAGAATTTGAAAAAACGCTCTACCCGGCTTTGGCCAAGCGGATCACCGATATGCCGGTGGTGCCGGAAGGCGCGCGCCATTCCACCATGAACATCAATTCCATTCACGGTGGCATGGAAGAAATCCCCGCAGACGCCAATGCGCTGCCGGCTCCTTGCGTGCCGGACAGTTGCCGCATGGTGATCGACCGGCGTTTTCTGGTCGAGGAACCGCTGCAACAGGTGCGCGATGAAATGACCGGACTGCTCGACAGGCTGCGCGACAGCCGCCCGAATTTCGATTATGCCATGCGCGAAATGATGCATGTGCTGCCCTCCATGACCGCGCGCGATGCGCCGGTGGTGACCTCTATTGCCCAATCCATCCGCGATGTGATGGGGGTCGATGCGGAATATATCGCCTCGCCGGGCACCTATGACCAGAAACACATTGACCGGATCGGCAAGTTGAAGAACTGTATTGCCTATGGGCCGGGGATTCTGGAAATGGCCCATAAGCCGGATGAATATATCGGCGTGGACGACATGATAGACAGCGCGCAGGTCATGGCGATGAGCCTGCTGGATTTGCTAAAGCCCAAGGGCTAGGCTGGGAACGAACGACGAAAACCAAAGGGAGAAAAATATGAGTTATATCAAAGCAAAACTGGGTTTTGCCAGCGTGGTCGCGCTGGTTGCGGGCATGGGGATGGCGCAGGCGGCCAATACCGATATCACCGTAGCCATGCAGCTTGAGCCGCCGCATCTGGACCCGACAAGCGCCGCTGCCGGTGCGATTGACAATGTGGTCTATTCCAACATCTTTGAGGGTCTGACCCGTTTCA
>JALWOO010000770.1 GCA_027083485.1 Amylibacter sp.
CACAAGCGCATCCGCTGCCAGCCAGCCGCCTGATCGGGCTGCCAACAAGGCTTTGCCGCCCAGCCCCTTGCCATAAGGCGGGTCCAGAAATACCAGATTAAACGGCTCCATTGTTGCCGTACCCAATCGCGTGGCATCGCGGCGGTATAGTTTGGTTTTTCCGATCAGGCGCAGAATGTCGATGTTTTCCCGCAACAAAGCCCGCGATTTGGCCCCGTCATCCACCGACAGGCAAAACGCCGCCCCGCGTGACATTGCCTCAAAGCCCAGCGCCCCTGTTCCGGCAAACAGGTCCAGCACCCGCGCATCGGTGATCGGATCGCCATAGCCCCCGTTCACCAGCAGATTAAAAATGCTCTCGCGCACGCGGTCCGTGGTCGGGCGCAAATGCGCAGCCTTGTCACCCTTGCCAACAGAAGTCAGAGCGGTGCCTTTGAATTTACCGGCAATGATCCTCATCGCAGCAGGGATTTCAGATCGGTTTCAGGGTGGGCGATTACGGCCTTGTCCGGTGATTTTCCTGCCTCGATCAACCGCTTGCCGATCATATAGGCACGCGGGTCATTGGCCGCATCCACAGCCAGCAATTCGTCGCCTTTGTAATACCAGAAGGAAACAGAACCATCCTTGTCGCCGTTGCGCGTGATGACATCGTCATAGCCCGAATTCAGGCCGGCAATCTGCAATTTCACATCGTACTGATCCGACCAGAACCACGGCTTTGCTTGGTATTCCACCCCCGCGCCCATGATGTTCTGTGCCACGATCTCCGCCTGATCGATCGCGTTTGGCACGCTTTCCAACCGAATGCGTCCACCCCGATAAGGGAAAGACGCGCAGTCGCCTGCTGCCCAGATACCGGCAACAGACGTCGCCCCCTGCGCGTCGGTTTTGATACCATTATCGAGTTCCACCCCCGCCATTTCCGCAAGGCCGGTTTCCGGTGTGATGCCAACACCGACAATGGCAAAATCCACGTTCAGCGAGCTACCATCACTCAGCACAGCGCCGGTGATACGGCCCTCACCGGTTAATTCTTTCAGGCCGACACCCTCGCAAATATCCACCCCGTGGGCTTGATGCAGATTGCGGAAAAAATCTGAGGTCTGGGCACAGGCCACCCGCTGCAATATCCGGTCCGCCATTTCCACCAGCGTCACCTTCAGCCCCTTGAGCGCCGCCACGGCAGCGGCTTCAAGGCCAATATAACCACCACCGATAATCAGCACATGCCTACCCTTGGCAAACTCCGGTGCCATGGCATCCACATCCGCCAGATCGCGCACTACATAAACACCGTCCAGCGCCCCGCCAATCGCCGCAGGCAGGCGGCGTGGCGCAGAACCCGTTGTCAGCACCAGATGATCATAGGAAAGGGTATCCTCCCCGACAGACAAAGTTCTGGCCGTTGCATCCACGGCCTCCACGGATTGACCCAGACGCAGGGTAATATTGTTATCGCTGTAAAAGCTCTCGGGCCGCAAAAGCAGCCGTTCAAGGGGCATTTCGCCCAGCAGGTATTTCTTGGACAAAGGCGGGCGTTGATAGGGCGGCGTGGGTTCCGCCCCGATCAGGGTGATATCCCCGTCAAACCCGCCATTGCGCAATTTGGCCACACAGGCGCTGCCTGCCTGACCGGCCCCGACCACCACAACATGCGTCATATCTTTCTCCTGCCGAAATCCCGTTTGGCAATATGGCTATGCGGATTACACGGAAAAAGCCAGCCCTAGCTGGGCGGCTTTCTAAACGGACCATAGGCGGTCATGATGTCGATATCCTCGTCCACGGCCTCCCGTTCGGCATCACAATACTGGGCTACCGCCTGACGAAACCCCGCATCGGCGATCCAGTGCAACGAATGCACCGCCGTTGGCAGATAACCGCGTGCCAACTTGTGTTCCCCTTGCGCGCCAGCCTCGACCCGTTTCAGACCGTGGGCAATCGCGTAATCTATGGCCTGATGATAGCAGACCTCGAAATGCAGGCTCGGGTGATCCTCGATGCAGCCCCAATAGCGGCCAAACAGCGTTTCCCGCCCGATGAAATTCAGCGCACCGGCCACCCAGCGTCCATTGCGTTCACACATGACCAGCAGCACATCATCGCGCATGTCACGTTGCACAATGTCAAAGAATTCCCGCGTCAGATAGGGCCTGCCCCATTTGCGCCTGCCCGTATCCTGATAGAATTGCCAAAAGGCGTCCCAGTGTTCCGGCAGGATCTCTGCACCGCTCAGTTGCACGATCCGCCCGCCGAACCCTTGCGCGATACGGCGTTCCTTGCGCAAGGCCTTGCGCTTACGCGAGGAAAGCTGTGCCAGAAACGCGCTGTAATCCGCATAGTCCTGATTGTACCAGTGGAATTGCTGGCCAAGCCGATACAACAGGCCGGCTTTGCGGCCTTCTTCGGCCTCGGCCTCTGTGCAAAAAGTGACGTGAACCGAAGATACCTGATTGCGTTCGGCCAGCGAAATAGCCGCCTGCATCAAAGCCGTCTGTACGCCCTGCTTGCGCACCAGAAACCGGCGACCCGTAGCAGGCGTAAACGGCACGGCGGCCTGAAGCTTGGGATAATAGCGCCCGCCTGCCCGCTCGTAAGCATCGGCCCAGGCGTGGTCAAACACGTATTCGCCCTGGGAATGGCCCTTGCCATACAGCGGCATCACCCCGACTACATCCCCGTCCTGTCGTGCAATCAGGTGACGCGGCTCCCAGCCGGTCCCCTGACCAACAGAGCCACTTTCTTCCAGTGCAGACAGAAACCGATGTGTAGTAAAAGGATCAACCGCACGCCCACCGCCCGCCTCGGGACAGGCGCAGGAATCCCAGTCCGGGGCGGAAATATCCGCAAGGGATCCAATGACCGAAACGTCTATGTGTTGCTGATTGCTCACCTATTCCCCGCAAAAGGGCGGCCCGGATCAGGCCGCCTTTGTGCTGGCATTATAATGCTCAAAGGTCACGTTGTCAGAATTTTCCCGCGCCTGTTTTTCCTGTTCCGCC
>JALWOO010000771.1 GCA_027083485.1 Amylibacter sp.
CATGATCCGCAATCGCCAGACAAGATGTCAGCCCCGGCGATTCCATACCAAACAAATGTACCATACCCCGCAAGCCATGCGCTTGGGGTCCCAAAATCAGATAATCCGACAGCGCGCTGCCCCTACGCGTGATACGCGGCCTGATCCCGCAGCCATCCGGCTGCAAGCGCCCTGCCGGTATCGCAGGCCACCAGCGCGCAACGCTGGTTTCAAAATCCTGCGCGCGGGCCTTAAATCCATAATCCACCTGCTGCTGATCCAGAAAGCACAGATCCGGCCCAAAGCGGCTGCCACCGCCCAGATCACGGGTAAAATGCACGCCCAGCGACGCACCATCGGACAGCGGATAAATCAACCGCTGAAACGGGGCCTTGCCCGCCAGCGAAAACCAGTGGCCCTTGGCCAAATGCTGTTCCGGAACCAATGCGGCCGGAAATCCCGCAACGCCGCGTGCCACATCCCAGGAACCATGCCCCGCCGCATTCACCAGATTGAGGCAGCTTAGAGCAGTGCCATCGACCGACAACCGATAACCCTCCCCCTGCGCCTCCACCCGCTCCAGTCGCGAGGCAAGCGCCAGAACCGCGCCGCCGGATTCCGCCTCCCCTTGCAGGGACAACATCAACGCCGGCGCATCCACAATGCCGGTAGAGGGCGACAAAACCGCCCCGATACAGGCCAATTCCGGTTCCATCGCCTGCGCATCTTCCCTGGAAAGCAATCGCAAATCATCCACACCGCAGGCCTGCGCATTGGCCATCAGACCTTTCAGCCCGTCCAGCTGATCCGCCTTTGTGGCCACCACCAGCTTGCCGGTTTTTTCATGGGGAACATGGTGCAATCGGCAATAGTCATAGAGCTGATCCCGCCCCTGCACACAAAACCGCGCCCGCAGGGATCCGGGCGGATAATACAGCCCCGCATGGATCACACCCGAATTGCGGCTGGAGGTATGCTGTCCGATGCGCTCTTCGGCTTCCAGAATCAAAACCTCCTGCCCTGCCCGCGCCAAGGCACGCGCAATAGCAAGGCCAATAACGCCAGCCCCCACCACAACCGTTTGAAAATCCGGCGTCACCGCGCCACAATCCCGCCGGGCCAAATGGCCCGGCTTATAGGCGTGCGCCGCAAGGCGCTCCGCTGAATGACATCAGCCGCGCAACACACCGCCGGTGGCTTTCTCGACTTTGGCAATGATCTTGGCGCTGACCGCCTCGATGTCCTTGTCGGTGAGCGTGGCATCTTTGGGCTGCAAGCGCACAGTAATGGCGAGGGATTTTTTGCCTTCGCCCATCTGCGCTTCGGCCTTTTCGCCGGTGAACTGGTCAAACACCGAAGCATCGGCGATCAGGTTCTTATCCGCCCCTTTGGCCGCATTCAGCAGGGTCAGGGCCTCAACCTTGTTATCCACCACAAAGGCAAAATCGCGATCCACAGCTTGTAAATCGGAAATCTTCAGCGCCGGACGTGTGGTGCTTTTCTTCTTGGGGAACGGCGGCTTGGCAATATGCACGGCAAAGGCCACGGCAGGGCCTTTCACGCCCATTTCCTTCAGAACCTTGGGATGCAATTCGCCAAATCCGGCCAGCACGTTTTTCGGCCCGAGCGACAGCTTGCCCGAACGCCCCGGATGCCACCAGTCATTCACATCCCGCAGCACCATCAGCTTGGCCGGCGCACCGATGGCCGACAACAGGGCCTCGGCATCGGCCTTGGCATCGAACACATCCACAGCACGGCGCGCGCCATGGGGATCACGCGGGCCGGTATAGCCAACCAGCAACCCCGTGGCGATGACCTCCTGCTCTTCCGGCTCGCCACCATGGAACACGGGGCCAACCTCGAACAGCGCCATATCGGCAAAGCCGCGCGCCTGATTGCGCGCCGCCGCCGCCAACAGGCCGGGCAGCAGCGAGGGCCGCATGTGGCTCATGTCACTGGAGATCGGATTGCCGACCTTCACCGCATCCGTGCCACCGCCAAACAGCGCCGCACTTGCCTGATCAATAAAGGAATAGGTCACACATTCGTTGTAGCCAAGCGCCGCAATGGTGCGCCGCGACAGGGATTCGCGTTTTTGCATCGGGGTCAGGATCGGCTTGGCCACCCCGACACCGGGGCGCGGCAACGGCACGCCTTGCAGTTTGGTCAAAGAGGCCACCCGCGCGATTTCCTCGACCAGATCGGCAGAGCCAAGCACATCAGGGCGCCAAGTGGGCGGCGTCACCTGATCGCCGTCAATCATAAAGCCGAGCGCCTTGAGCGTGGCAATCTGCTGTTCGGCGGGAATATCCATCCCCACCAGCGATTGCACGCGGTCCGTATCCAGCTTGTACTGGCGCGACACGTCGGGCACATCGCCCGCCTGCACCAGATCAGAGGCCTCGCCCCCGCACAGTTCCAGAATCATCGCCACCGCCAGATCGAGGCCCTCCGGCGTGAAAGCCGGATCGACACCGCGTTCAAAACGATAGCGCGCGTCCGAATTGATCTTGAGCTTGCGCCCCGCCGCCGCAATCGCGATCGGCTCCCAATAGGCGCTCTCCACAAACACATTCACGGTTTCATCGGTGCAGCCCGTCGACAGCCCGCCCATGATACCGGCGATGCTCTCGACGCCACTGTCATCGGAAATCGCCATAATGCCGGGGGCCAGCGTGTATTCCTTTTCATCCAGCGCAGTGATTTTCTCGCCGCCCTCGGCGAAATGCACCCGCAGATTACCGGCAACCTTATCCGCGTCAAACACGTGCAGCGGGCGGTTCAGATCATAGGTAAACAGGTTGGTAATATCCACCAGCGTCGAAATCGGCCGCAACCCGATGGCCCGCAACCGCGCCTGCAACCATGCAGGGCTTGGCCCGTTTTTCACGCCCTTGATCAGCCGACCCGTGAACAGCGGACAGCCGTTTTCCATCACATCGCCGTCAATGACCACATCAATATCGGATTTGAACCCGCCCTTGATCTCCGCTGTCGGCATCGGTTTCAACGTA
>JALWOO010000772.1 GCA_027083485.1 Amylibacter sp.
TCGTCCAGCAGCGCGTTGATGATGCCGCGGTGTGCTTTGGCTTCGTCAAAGCAGGAATGCTCGCAACGGGCAGCGCCAACGCAGCTCATGGCTGTGCGCAGTGCCGGACCGGCCCCGCCGAGATCAAAGCCGATTTCGTTCAGCGCATCGAATGCCGGCTGGGTTGCTTCTGTGGAACAGCCCTGGAACATAATGTCGCCGGACTGGCCGTGAAAAGCGATCAGGCCGGAGCCATGCTCTTCCCAGATGTCGCACATTTTGCGCAACAGATCGGTTGTATAGTGAAAGCCCGGAGGAGGCATAATGCGCAGAGTGTGAAACTCTTTCGACTCCGGAAATTTGTCAGCGACTTCTGAATAACGGGGAATAATACCGCCACCGTAACCATAAACGGAAACAACGCCGCCCTTCCAGAAACCTTTGCGGTTCTCATAGGAGTGGTTCAACTGCCCCAGCAGATCGTTCACCATGGGCGCATACCGCTCGCCTTTGGAATCACGCAGGCGCTTCAAGCCAGTGACAAAGCTCGGCCAAGGGCCATCCTCCAACTGGTCCAACATCGGTGTTGGGTGGATTTCGGTCTCTCCGGTTTTACCGTCTTGTGGTTCGCCGTCTTTCATAACAAGTCTCCCTTCTCATACGTTTCAATTAGGGTTGTACACCCAAAAAGATTAAAAGACACCAAAAGCCTTAACGGGTACCTTGTCGTGTGATCGTGAATCGGTATGACAGAAACACAGGCGCCTTTTGTGAGAATGATTTTATATTACCTTTTTTGAATGTAAAGGATTTTTATATATCATTTTTTGAATATAATGGTATGCAAGTGTCCATATCCGTCTTTTTCGCGCTTCCTGTCGCGTTTCAGGCCCGTCGCCACGCCACCAACAAGAGGAATTTTCAACCATGGTTGACAAAAAACGCTCTTTTCCCGAGGAAAACACTTGGGATTTTGTAGCGCCGGAAGGCTATGCCCGATGGCGCGAAAACAAGCTGGCGCAAGCATCTGAATTGCTTAGCGAAACCCCTGTTCTTGAAATAGGCGACATCGCCAGGCTGACAGAGGCGGAACATGCCGAAATCTATCGCCGCTGTGAAATATCCAACGGGGTTTTATACAAGGACCTGTCGGCAACATCCGATGTCGCCGTCACCTCCGGTCGGCTGCGTCAATTTGCCGACAACCTCGGGCTGCGTATCGCGGAAAAGCACCGATCCGCGCAGGAGGACGGCATTGTTTGCCTTCAGGAAACAGAATCAGCGGGCAAAAAAGGCTATATCCCCTATTCCAAACGCTCGATGAACTGGCACACGGATGGCTACTACAACGGGCCGGACCAGACCATCCGTGCCATGGTTTTGCATTGCGCCCGCGCCGCAGACGAAGGTGGCGAGAATCAATTCCTGGATCCGGAAATCGCCTTTATCCGCCTGCGCGACCTTGATCCGGCCTATATTACCGCCCTGATGCATCCCGAAGCCATGACCATTCCGGAAAACGACGAGGGCAACGGCAAAATCCGCCCCGTGTCCATCGGCCCTGTGTTTTCGGTCGATCCCGATACCGGCAAACTGGCCATGCGCTATACTGCGCGCACACGCTCCATTGCCTGGCGCGATGATCCCCTTACATTAGAAGCCGTGGCCGCCCTGAGCCAGCTGCTCGCCTCGGATGATCCGTTCATTCAGAACGTGCGTATGCAGGACGGACAGGGTATCCTGTGCAATAATTCGCTTCATAACCGGACAGGTTTTGATGCCGATAAAACCCAACCCAGCGACCGCCTGATGATGCGAGTCCGCTTTCACAACCGAGTCAAAGGAATTTAACCCATGGCAAAACTAAGCGACCTGATTATTGGCCACCCAGAAGTGGACAGCTTTGAAAAACTGGAACTGCTGATTGCCCATGCCGCGGAATCCGGCCAGATGTTTATCGAATTCGATCTGAAACCGGATTTCCGCGACACCCCCAAGAAATGGGAATGGCGTCTGGAATCGATTTTCACACGGGGGCTGAAATATGAGTGAGGAAACCGTCACCGACGTGGCCAGCTTTGCCTTTCCGTTCAATAAAAACGTGACGTTGAAAAACGTGGCCTATGACAACGGTCTGAATATGCTGCGGGTCACCCTGCGTGAAAAGCGCCGCTTTACAATTTTTGATCTTGATCCGGCCAGCGCCGCAGAGTTTGGTAAAACCCTGCAGGACTGGGCAGCGGAACACGACACTTAACCACAGGAAACCACCCATGGATTTTTTGCCAATCTTTCTGGACATTCGCGACAAGCTGGTCGTCGTTGACGGTGGCACAACCGTTGCAGCCCGCCGCGTCGAACGCGCGCTTTTGGCGGGGGCAGAGGTCCATGTGTTTGATCCAGCCCTCTGTGACGAGTTCAACCCGCTGCTGAAGAACCCGAAACTGACCCACCACAAGCGCCCGATAGAAGAAGCCGATATTCAGGGCGCGATTGTGGCCTATGGGGCATCTGAAAACGACACCCGCGACAAAACCCTGCATGCTGGCGCGAAAAAGGCCGGCGTGCTGGCCAATGTGGCCGATGTTTGCGAATACTGCGATTTCATCACCCCGTCGGTAGTGGACCGCTCGCCGCTGGTGGTAGCCATTTCATCAGGTGGCACTGCCCCTGTCATCGCCCGCATCCTGCGCGCGCGCATCGAATCCATCCTACCGCCCGCCTATGGCCGCATGGCAGAGTTCCTTGGCAAATTCCGCGAAAAGGTTCTCTCCGGCATCGAAAGCACCCGCGCGCGGCGCCGGTTCTGGGAAAACATGATCGACGGCCCCGTTGGCGACCGCTTCCTGTCCGGCGATACCGAAGGCGCCGAAACGCAGCTGCTTCAAACCATCGAGGAAACCCGCGAGGGCAAGGCGTTGTCCGAACAGGGCGAGGTTTTCCTTGTCGGGGCCGGTCCGGGCGATCCCGATCTGCTGACCTTCCGCGCTCTGCGCCTGATGCAGCGCGCCG
>JALWOO010000773.1 GCA_027083485.1 Amylibacter sp.
CCCTTGGCCCGCGTGGTCAGACCATCAAAGCCGTCAGCATGGCTGCGCGTGCCGAGTTGAAGGAAATGATCGGCACCGAGGTCCATTTGTTTTTGCAAGTGAAGGTGCGCCCGAAATGGGAACAAGAGGCCGAACGTTTCACCGAAATGGGGTTGGATTTTTCCGACACCAAGGGTTAAGCCATGTCCCGCCTGACCGCCGAATTCTGGGTCAGCGCCTATTTGCGGCGGCTGTCGCTGGCCGGCATCGCCGCATTTGTAACCGCCAGGGGCGATGCTACCGCAGGGGCCATTTTGGTAAAACAGGCCCCGCTGGATGGCACGGCAACGCTGTTTCAGCGCAGCTATGACATGGATGGCCGGCGGGTTTGGGTCGTTTTGGCCAAAGGTGCGGAAACGGATGTGGATGCAGTGATTGCCAAGCAGCGCAGTTTTGATCCGGATTTATGGGTGATCGAGGTTGAAGACCGCGACGGGCGGCATTTGCTGGATGAGGACGGGTTGGCACACTGAGTTGCCGGACCGGTCCGGGTTGGCAGGGTTTGGCGCCTCCGGCGGGGATATTTTGAGAAAATGGAAATGTTTGGTGGCCTAATTATCAGGCCGGCTTTAGGTTGACCTTATGGAATGGCGGGATCAGGGGGTTGTGATTTCTGTGCGCAAGCATGGGGAGACCTCGACAATTGTGGATGTGTTGACCGTGGCGCACGGGCGTCATGCGGGTGTGGTGCGCGGCGGCGTGTCGCGCCGGGTGACGCCGGTGATACAGCCCGGAAACCAGATCAGCGTCGAATGGCATGCGCGGCTGGAAGAGCATCTGGGCAGCTATCGGGTGGAATTGCTACGATCGCGTAGCCGGATTATGGCGGATCGCGCTGCCTTGGCGGCACTGGCCTCTGTCTGTGCCATGGTCGGTTTCGGCTTTCCGGAACGAATGGTATTTCCGGATCTCTATGACAGCACCACCGCGGTTCTGGATGCGCTGGAGGTCGGGGCCGATTGGCAACGGGCCTATGCGCTCTGGGAACTGCAGTTGCTGGACGAGTTGGGCTATGGGCTTGATTTAAGTTGCTGTGCCGTAACCGGCAGCACGGATGATCTGGTGTTTGTCTCCCCCCGCAGCGGGCGCGCCGTTAGCCGTACAGGCGCAGGCAACTGGGCGCAAAAACTGCTGCCGTTGCCTGCTTTTCTACGGGATCGCGGCGAGGCCACAGGCGGGCAGGTTCTGGAGGCGTTGCAAACCACCGGTTATTTTCTGGAGCGACGCCTTGCAGCCGCCCTTGGAAACCGCCCCTTACCGGCCGCACGGGGCCGGCTGGTGTCGGTGCTGCACAAAGCTATTGCCGAATAAACTCTAGCGATTGACCCTTCTCGTTGGTCAAAAGTAAAACCTTCCCTTTGCGCTCAATGAGGGTCATGTTTGAAAGAGCCTCGAAATAGGACTGCTCCAGCGCCAAATTATCGCAAGCCCTGCGCGTCGCCCGAATTGGTCCTACCTCGAACCACGGCAGCGGGGCCTTTTGGCGTGCGCTATAGTGGTTGCAGGGGGCCTGCCCGGAAATTTGACCTTTCGCGGGAAACGTCAGGGTAATTTTAGCCGGAACCATTTCTGTGTTCAGGCTTTGTAATACCCAGACCTCGGAGGTATCGGTTTGGCTGAAGATGGTTTCAGCCGCACAGGCGGACAGGAGCAAAGTGGATATCAACAGTAGCTTTTTCATAGGCGCTACCTTGCAAATCCTGCCAGATCAGGCAAGGGCAGCGAGGGTTAACAAACTAAAAAGTGATGTCCAGATAATAATTTGCGACAGGGTTTGTGTGCGCACCCCGTAAAGCAGCGCCAAACTAAAGGCCATGGTTCCCGAAGGCCCCGCCGCTCCCATAACAAACAGGCGGGTTTCCGGTGTCACAGGCAAGACAACGCAAAGCGCCGCCCAAATGGCAAAGGGAAAGACAAACAGCTTTAGCGCCGCAAAAACCGCAACCGCCGGATCCGGTTCAAACCGCGTTTGGGCCATAACCACGCCAAAGGCAAACAGGGCAACCGGCGCGGCGGCCGCTCCGTTGAAGCCGGCAAAGGTTTGCAGTGGTGCCGGCACCGGCAGGCGCAGCCAGGCAAACAGCAGGCCAAAGGCAATGGCATACAGCATCGGGGTTCTGGACAGGGCCTTGACCACGGTGCGCGGGCTGGCACGACCCAGCTGGATGATCTGCAACACAATCATGGAGCCGGCAAAGGTAACCGTGGAATCCAGCGCAATGATCGTGGTGATCGACAGGATATTGTCGGCCCCGTACAGCAGGATCGCAATCGGCAGCACAAAAAACGCGTTATTGGCGAAAATCGCGGTGAACCCCAGCAAAAAGGATTCATCGCGCGCCCGATGAAACACCCTGCGCGCCAGCAGGTAACCGAAACTGAACACGGCGGCCTCGACCGCCAGATAGGTTGCAAGCGGCATCAGGCGGAAGCTATGCAGCGGGGCGTTTGCCAGCAGATCAAACAACAACAGCGGCAGGAATACGGTCATGGCAAGCCGGTTGATCTGGCGTGCTTCCTCTACGCCAAGCGCGCCTTGCCGTCCAAGCAGATAGCCCAGAGCGGCAATCGCGGCGACCGGCAGCACCGGATCAAACAAGACGTTGAAAACTTCCATGTTACCCCCTGCCTTGGAGGTAACAGAGCTTCACGGCCAAGTCTAACTGTCCAGCAAACGGCGCGCGATGACGGTGGCCTGAATTTCGGCAGCACCTTCAAAGATATTCAGAATGCGCGCGTCGCACAGAATACGGCTGATCGGGTATTCCATGGCAAAACCGTTGCCGCCATGAATTTGTAACCCGTTATCCGCCGCCGCCCAGGCCACCCGCGCGCCCAGCAGCTTGGCCATGCCGGCCTCCAGATCACAGCGACGGTCGTGGTCTTTTTCATAGGCGGAATGATAGGTCAGCTGGCGGGCAATCATGATTTCCACCGCCATCATGGCGA
>JALWOO010000774.1 GCA_027083485.1 Amylibacter sp.
ATCCCGAAACCACGCCCGCAAGGGATATCCGCATTATGGCCGAGGTGCCGCCAATCATTATTCCGGATCCGGGCAAGCCGCTGGTGATGAATGTTAAAGTTGGCACAATAACCCAGCAATACCGGATGGTTATTAAACGAAAAGAACAAAAAGCCCTGCGCCAATCAACCGGCAAACGTCTGTTCGTCTACGGGCTGTCCGATATGGACGCGGCGGCGCTGGAACGGCTTCGCAAGAACGCCGATAAAACTACGAGCGGATATCTCAATATTGACGGCGGCGCTTGTTCTCTTGGCCCAATCAAGGCACGCAAGCTGAAGGGGACGGTCTGGATTAAAACCGCCGAAATGGATACCTATCAGCCGGTTTACACGAATTTCCTGTCAAAGGGCCTCGTGCCGATACGCCCCTGCCCGACAGGTGCGCTAGAGTCCTTTCCCACCGAATAACCGTCATTCTGTCCCTCAGATTCCAACAACCGGAATGACGGCTACCCCGTCCCGCATTGCGGGGCGGGGTTCTTGATTGCTTTACCTTTTGATACTCTGCTACACATCCCGAAATTCATTTCGGAGTCCTCCATGCACCCTAACCAAATCCTGCGCGATCTTTTTGACACTGCCGTTGCCAAGGCGGACCCGATGCAGGTGATTCCGAAAGCATTGCCACCCAAACCCGACGGCCGCGTGGTGGTTATCGGTGCCGGCAAGGCGTCTGCGCGCATGGCAGAAGCGGTGGAGTCGGTTTGGGGTCCCTGCGAAGGACTGGTAATCACGCGCTACGGCTATTCGCGCCCCTGTCAGGGCATCGAAATTGTCGAGGCCGCGCATCCGGTATCAGATGCCGCCGGCATGAAGGCGACACAGCGGTTGCTGGATTTGCTGGCCGGCCTGACGCCGGATGATTTCGTTTTGGCACTGATTTCGGGGGGCGGTTCTGCCCTGCTCTGTGCGCCTGCGGGTGAAATGACGCTGGCGGATAAACAGGCGGTGCATCAGGCATTGCTGGCCTCGGGCGCACCGATTGGCCAGATGAATGTGGTGCGCAAACATCTAAGCCGCGTCAAAGGCGGGCAATTGGCGGCGGCAACACCGGCCAGAATGTTGACGCTGATGATATCGGATGTGCCCGGCGACAATCCCGCCGATATTGCCTCGGGCGTCACTGTTGGCGAGTCCAGCACCCCGCAACAGGCGCTGGAGATCGTGGAAAAATGGCATATCCGGATACCGGATACAGCGCGTGCGGCCTTGCAACACAGCAGCGTTATTCCTGTCGGTGATCCGCGTCTGGCCCATGTGGAAAACCGGATTATTGCGGCACCGTCTGCATCGCTGGCCGCCGCAAAAACTCAGGCAGAGGCCTTGGGCATGTCGGTGCGCATATTAGGCGACGCCATTGAAGGCGAAGCCCGCGATGCAGCGGATGCGCAAATTCAGCAGGCCCTGACGATACAAAAGGAATTGGGAGCCGCAGATCAGCCGGTCTTGTTGCTGTCAGGCGGGGAATGCACCGTTACGCGGCGCGGTGACGGGGTTGGCGGGCCGAATGCGGAATTTGTGCTGGCAGCTCTGACTGCGCTAAACGCACAGCCGGGCATTCATGTGCTGGCCTGCGACACCGACGGGGTTGATGGGGCCGCCGAAGTTGCCGGAGCCTTGATTGGCCCTGACAGCATGGAACGCGCCAGAGAGCGGCATATTGATCCGGCAAAAGCACTGGCAAACAACGATTCGCACAGTTTTTTCGCGATGCTGGAAAGCCAGATCATCACCGGCCCTACCCTGACAAACGTCAATGATTTCCGTGCCATTCTGATACAGCCGCTTCAGTCGCGGGGGTAATCCGTCACGAAACGCCCGGAAACATACTGATTTTATTAAATTTGTTACGCCAGAAAAGCGTATATCAGAGTAAAACTGATGAAACCCACCACAAAACCGATGAAAATTCCAGAAGCAAACACGCTCGCAACAACCATGATACTGACCTACTCTTAAAACGATCCCTATGGACCACCAACACTGGACAAACTGTCCGATACAGACACGTTATAGCAGATATCGTGGCGTGCCTTTGTTTCCAATTTGATCTTTCTTTGTTTATATTTTGGCATAAATAAGGCACACCTCCGGTTTCCCTCCGTATTCCCTTTGATATTTCGATGTTAAGAGGCCTATTCCGAACGCGTTAATGCCCCCTTACCGCATGGCAGGGAGCAGTCGAATTCCGCTGTAAAAGTCGTTCAAATTTTAACCAAAAGCATCCGGCTCGCTGGCTTTGCGCTTGGCCACATAGGCCTGAAGCGCTTCGTCAATCGCCGGATCCATCATCGGTTGCCGGTATTCCGACAGCATTTTCTGTGCCTTGGTCGCCGCCAGCATCACGGTATCGGGCGCGCCATCCTCGGACCATGTTTCAAACGGTTTGTAATCCAGTACGTTCGACTTCCAGAAGCTGTTTTTGAAATTGGCCTGTGTATGCGCACAACCCAGATAATGCCCGCCCGGCCCGACCTCGGCAATCGCACCCATGGCCTGCGCGTCATCCGACATGTCGATACCTTCGGCCAGCGAATGCAAAACCCCCAGCTGATCCGCGTCCATCACCAGCTTTTCAATCGAGGCCACAAGCCCCCCTTCAAGCCAGCCCGCCGCATGCAGGCAGAAATTCACCCCGCCCAGCAACGCCGCATTCAACGTATTGGCGGTTTCATAGGCCGCCTGCGCATCCGGCAGTTTGGAGCCGCAAAGCCCGCCACCGGAACGGAACGGCAGGTTCAACCGGCGCACAAGCTGCCCCATGCCATAAAGGATCTTGGAGGCCTCCGGCGTGCCGAACGTAGGTGCCCCCGAATTCATGTCAATCGAGGTTACAAACGCCCCCATAATCACCGGCGCACCGGGATTGCACAGCTGGTTATAGGCCACACCGGCCAGCCCCTCGGCCAATGCCTGCGTCAGGGTGCCCGCCACAGACACCGGTGCCATAGCCCCGCCTACGATAAAGGGCGACAGGATACAGGCCTGATTGTTTTTCGCATAAACATCCATCGCCCCCATCATGATATCGTCAAAAGTCATCGGCGAATTGACGTTGATCAGCGAGGTCATCACGGTTTTATCCATGATCGGACCGCCAAACAGGATTTCCGACATGCGCACGGAATCCTCGGCCCGTTCCGGCGCTGTCACCGACCCCATATAGGGTTTGTCCGACAGGGTCATATGGGCATAGAGCATATCCAGATGCCGCTTGTTCACCGCAATATCGGTGGGTTCGCAAACCGTGCCGCCGGAATGGTGCAGGTATTTGGACATATAGGTCAGCTTTACGATTTTGCGGAAATCATCCATGGTCGCATAGCGCCGCCCGCCCTCCAGATCGCGAATGAACGGCGGCCCGTAAACCGGTGCCAGCACCATGGAATTGCCCCCCACACGCACATTGCGCGCCGGATTGCGGGCGTGCTGGATGTATTCGCCCGGGGCGGTCTTGATCAACTCGCGCGCCAGACCACGCGGCAGGCGCACCCGCTCGCCCTCTACATCCGCCCCCGCATCGCGCCAGCGTTGCAACGCCACCGGATTATCCGGAAAATTCACCCCGATTTCTTCCAACACCTGTTCTGCATTGGCCTCAATGATCTGCAAGGCCTCTTCGTTCAGAATTTCAAAGTTGGGAATATTGCGTTCGATGTATTTGGCAAATTCCACCTGAATAGCAGTACGCGCAGCACGGCGGGCAGCACCTCCGCCCCCCCGGGCGCGACGACGGACAGGATTTATTGCAGTTTCGGACATTCTGGAAACCTCTTCACAGGGTATTGTGCCAATAGCGATTTGTTTTTGCCTTTCTATCCCGCCCTGCCGAATACCGGCGGGCAAATTCGCCGCGACAGTTGCCATGTGCGACATTCCTGTCGTTTTAACCCTTTTTGCCAATCCCCACGCATGCAAACCTACTTGCGCGAATCCGTCTGCCCGCCTACACCGCGCCTATGACAGATACATCCCATGACCGCCTCCTCATCATCGACTTTGGCTCTCAGGTAACGCAGCTGATCGCGCGCCGCCTGCGTGAATTGAACGTCTATTGCGAAATCCACCCCTATCAAAAGGTGACCGACGCCTTTCTGGCGGAATTTGCGCCCAAAGCGGTGATCCTCTCCGGTGGCCCGGCCAGCGTGATCGACGAAGGCTCCCCGCGCCCGCCAAAATCGGTTTTCGATCTGGGCGTGCCGCTGTTGGGGATTTGTTACGGTCAACAGGTGATGATGCATATGCTCGGCGGCAAAGTGGAAACCGGCCATGGCACCGCCGAATTCGGCCGCGCCTATGTGACCCCGACCCCCGATCATATTGCGCTGCTGGATGGCTGGTTTACAGCGGATGACGACAAGGAACAGGTCTGGATGTCCCACGGCGATCACGTCAGCGAAATCGCCCCGGGGTTCGAGGTCTACGGCACCTCCCCCAACGCGCCTTTTGCCATCACCGCCGATGTGTCACGCAATTATTACGCGGTGCAGTTCCATCCGGAAGTCCACCACACCCCGAACGGGGCGAAATTCTATGAAAACTTCGTGCGCCTTGCCGGTTTTACCGGCGACTGGACCATGGGGGCCTATCGCGAAGAAGCCATTCGCAAAATCCGCGAACAGGTGGGGGATGCCAAGGTCATCTGCGGCCTGTCCGGCGGGGTGGATTCCTCGGTCGCGGCGGTGCTGATCCATGAGGCCATCGGCGATCAGCTCACCTGTGTGTTTGTCGACCACGGCTTGTTGCGTCAGGGAGAGGCCCAAGAGGTCGTCACCATGTTCCGCGACAATTACAACATGCCGCTGATCCACGCGGACGAACAGGAATTGTTTCTGGGCGAGCTGGACGGCGTTTCCGACCCTGAAACCAAACGCAAAATCATCGGCAAGCTGTTCATCGACGTGTTCCAGAAACACGCAAGCGCCGTTGGCGGGGCAAAATTCCTCGCCCAAGGCACGCTTTACCCCGATGTGATCGAAAGCGTCAGCTTCTCCGGCGGGCCTTCTGTCACCATCAAAAGCCACCACAACGTCGGTGGCCTGCCCGAAAAGATGGGCCTGAAGCTGGTGGAACCCCTGCGCGAGCTGTTCAAGGACGAAGTCCGCGCGCTGGGTGTGGAACTGGGATTGCCGAAATCCTTCATTGGCCGCCACCCCTTCCCCGGACCTGGCCTCGCCATCCGCTGCCCCGGCGAAATCACCCGCGAGAAGCTGGAAATCCTACGCAAGGCGGATGCGGTCTATATCGACCAGATCCGCAAACACGGGCTGTATGACGAGATTTGGCAAGCTTTCGTCGCCATCCTGCCCGTGCGCACAGTTGGCGTAATGGGCGACGGGCGCACCTATGATTTTGCCTGCGCCCTGCGCGCGGTGACCTCTGTGGACGGCATGACCGCGGATTACTACCCGTTCAGCCATGACTTCCTCGGCGAAACCGCTACACGGATCATCAACGAGGTCGAGGGCATCAATCGCGTGACCTATGACATTACGTCCAAACCACCGGGCACCATCGAATGGGAATAAAAGCCCCGCTTTACAAAAGTAAAGCGAGGCACTTCGACTTCGACGGTCATCGGCTTCCCAGCCTGTACCGTATGAACAGTCTTGCACTTATTCATTTCGAATTCGTTAAAATATCCCCGCCGGAGGCATTATACTTTTATGCCTCCGGCGGGGATATTTATGACGAATTCGAAAGGGGGTCCCGCTATTTCAACAGCCGAAGCAGGGCATTTCCCAACTCTTCCTTAACTTTTTCTTCCGCTTTTTTCTTCAGCGTTTTTTCATCTGTCGCGGTTGTGTTCAGTTCCTTGGCAACCTTTTTGCGTAATTCTTCTGCGGCGGTTTTCTTTGGGTCTCTGGTTTTGGCGCGCAGATTTTTCAGCTTGGCTCTGGCTTTTTGCACTTCGGCATTGTCCTTGAGCTTGCCTTGCAGCACCAGATCAATCAGATTTTCCAAATCGGGGCGGAATTTCAGGTTGTCCCAGGAGCCGGTGATAAAGACCGGCACTGAAATTTTGGCATCACCATTCAGCGTAGACGGTGTGATCACATAATCCATAAACCGCCCGCCGATCCCGACTTTGCCCTTCCCCTTGGCCTTGAACAGCGGGCTGAGCAAGGACAGGTCCACATTTTCCAACACACCTTTGTTCAGGGTAAAACTGCCGATCATGGAAGTGAATTCGGTTGCCCCCTCAAAACCGCCAAAGGCGGATTTCAGGTTTCGCATCATTGCCGCAAGGTCAATACCCCGGAATGCGCCGTTGGCAAATTTGATCGTGCCTTTGCCGGACAAGGAATTCATCACCTCATACAGGCTGCGTCCACGCCCGGCGAGCTTCATTTTTGTGGTACCGGTTCCGATCAACCGGTCAATCCCAAGCAATTCGGAAAGCAAGGGTTTCAGGCGCATATCCTTGGCCAGCACATCCGCATCAAAAGCAAGTTGTTTGCCGCCGCGCAGGTGCAACACACCGGACATCGCCCCCTTAAAGGCGCGCACGTCGATCAGCTTTGCCGTTAGCAAACCTTTGGAAAGGTTCAATTTAATATGTGTCAGGCCGAGCTTGCTCACCCCAAGGTTAACCTTTTGCGCCTTGAGCACCACATCGGCATTCAGCATGTCCAAACCGACAATTTTCAGAGGTTCCTTGCTCCAGCCGGTCTGCCCGCTCTGCCCCCCGCCACCGGTATTTTCATCGGAAACAAACGGGGCAAGGTTCAGCGATTTTGTGGTCAAATTCGCCTGTACATAGGGGGTTTTCGCGAGTTTCAGCAGCAGATTTCCGGCCAATATATTCTGATCGACCTGCAAACGCATTTTATTCAGCTTGACCCGCGATGGATTGGCCGACAGTTTTCCTTTTACCGCCAGTTTTTGCAATGTGCCTTTGGGGGTTTCCAGCGGAATATCCAGAGCTTTCATCAAGGCGTGAAAATCATTGGATTGCAGATCAATCGCCCCGTTCGCAGCAGATTTCAGCCCATTCACCCGCCCGTCAAACCGCAAGGCCAGCGCCTCACCCGCCCCGAGGTTCGCCGCCACATCAAAGGCCAGCGTTTGCGCCCAGTCACCGTTTCCTGTGGCCTCCAGCGCCATTTTGACAGGCAAATCATCAAGGCTTAAAGCAACCGTACCATCAAAGGCCAAACCGGCAAGGGACGATTGCACTTGCCCGTTCATTTTCAGATCTGTTGCCTTTTTCAGGGCATCCGGCAGCGGCCCCGCCAAGGCCGCAATCGGGGTTGTGTTTTTGGCCTGCACGGTCAAGCGCCCGTCCACTGTGGGCGTGCCGCCTCCCCAAACACCCAGGCGGCCAACAAAGCCCAGGTCAAGGCCCCCATAGGTGCCGCTCACATCAAAACCCCCGGTAGAGCCGGATAAAAACTGTTTGAGTTCAGATAGTTTCAGGCCAATATTAACCTTACTTCCCCGATAATCCGTATCGCCGGAAAGGGTCAGAATATCGGCTCCTTTGGGGATCGACAGGGACATATTGATATTATCAAGCGCGATGACCTCGCCGGTTTGACGATCCGCATAGGTCAGTTTCCCGCCGGTAATTTGCCCCAGTTTCAGCGAAATATCCTGCGCAACCGAGCCGCCCTCCTGCCCGTCGTTTTCAGGTGTGAGCGCGCTGCCGGATTGGGAGAATTCCCAATTCCCCCGCCCGTCGGCGGCTTTTTCCAGATGGATTACCGGATTGATCAGCTGCATTTTCCGGATGTCCAGATTGCCGCCAAACAAGGCCGACAAACCGACCCCGATGGCGGCTCCTTCGGCCTGCACCATGACCGGATCAGATGCCCATGGCGCATTGGAAATCGTAATCGGGCCGGTCTTCACCCCCAAAACCGGATAAAGCGTCGGGCTGAACCGGCCTGAAAGGGTCAGTTTTCGTCCGGTCATGCGCTCCAGCTGATCCGAAGCAATCTTGCCGATTTTGTCGCTCGGCAGCATGAACACCATGCCCACAGCCACAAGAGCCACCAGCACCAAGGCCACCAGAATTCGAAAAATCCACCGCATTGCTCAACTCCGTCTTGTTTTTGTTCACCTTAGCGCAGGCATGTCAGAAGGGAAATCACATCCTGTTACACAGGACAATCCGGCGTTAAATGGACCAAACCTGGCCGGCCTACCGCAAGAGAGGATGGGTCAACCTTTCCAGAAGTTGATCGAAAACAGCACCAGCACGGTCATGACTTCGAGCCGCCCAATCAGCATCCCCGCCATAAGCAGCCATTTCGCAGTATCGTTGATATTGGCAAAATTGCCTGCTGGCCCGATTTCATCGCCAAGCCCCGGCCCGATATTGGCCAACGCCGTTGCCGCCCCTGATACCGAGGTCACAAAATCAAGTCCGGTAAGGCCCAACAGTCCAGACAAAACCCCGAGCAACACCAGAAACATGACAAAAAAGGCCATCACCGAAGACATGACATCCTCGGGCACGGGGCGACCTTCGTATTGTGGTGTAAACACACCATGTGGATAGTGGATTTTACGGATCTGGGTTTTGATCGAGGCAAGCAGCAGCTGAAAGCGGAAAATCTTGACCGAGCAACAGGTTGATCCAGCGCAGCCGCCAATCAATCCCATAAAGAAAAACAACGTTACCGAAAAACTGCCCCATAACTGATAGTCGACACTTGCAAATCCGGTGCCGCTCAGAATGGACGTCACGTTGAACATCGCTTCACGAAAAGAAGGCTCGAATTCATCCCCCGCCACAAAATAGCGATGCAACGTCAGCGCCGCGATTAACACCACGGTTACCTTCATAAAGCCCCTAACCTGCTGATCCTGAAACAGGGGCCGCGATGATCCGGCCACCATTTGCACAAAACGCACAAACGGTAAGCTGGCCAAAATCATAAACACCGCAGCCACATATTCCGGCGAACCGCTAAAGGCCCCGAATGAAGCATCATGAGTGGAAAAACCGCCCGTAGAAATCGTGGTCAACGCATGATTGATGGCATCAAATACCGACATGTCCACCGCAAGAAAAGCCGCAATACAAACCAGCGTCAGCCCCACATAGACATTTGAAACCGACTTGGCGATCTCGGCAGCGCGTGGCAGAATTTTCCCTCTGGTATCAAAGGCTTCTGTCCTGAATATCTGCATCCCCCCGACCCGAAGCTCGGGCAGAAACACCATCCCGACAACAATGATTCCGACGCCGCCAAACCATTGCAACATGGACCGCCACAGCAACAGCCCGCGCGGCAGATCATCCAGTCCGGACAACACCGTCGCCCCGGTTGTGGTCAGGGCGGAAAGGGCCTCAAAGAAGGCATCGACAACCCTGTTATCCGTGGCCCCGAAAACCAGCGGCAGGGCCGCAAAAATCGGCAAGACCACCCAAACCGAAGTGGTTAACAAAAAAATCTGCTGAATGGTCAGGCCTTTGGAGGTGGCATTCGCACAAGCCAGCGCAATTGACCCGCCGGTCAAGCAGGTCAGCAGAGCGGATAAAGCAAATACCTGCCAATGCCCGTTGCCGTCGTAAATATCCATAAACATGGGAATAGTCATGGTCGCGCCCAGCACGACCACCAACATTCCGATCACATAGGCAGCAGGTCTCATATCAAACATGCGCCAAGGCTTGGCGTGGTGGCTGCCTTATGTCAAGATGCCCGCCGTCTGACGCGGATATCGGCCTGAAAATAGTTGCGGTTGCGTATGCACTTGCGCGCGGTATGATCGGCGCATGTTCAGACAAGGACCAAGCCGCCGATGGCCATTAAAACGCTCGATATCTATCTGCCAGAAGGGTTATGTCGGCACCTGAATGCGGGAAAAAAGCACCCATTTTTTACGGCCACCATCGCTGCGTTTTCGGAAAACGGCTTTGATGTCAATTTGATCATCGATACGGATGCCGCACGCATGGCCTCGCTTGATAAAAATGCCTATGCGATGTTTCATTACAAAGATCCGTTTCACGATCACGCGCTTGATGCGCGATCCGCCTATATCGGGCCGTTTTACAAGCTGGAAAGTGAAACCTACCGGCAGGATTTTCGCACCACGGGCAAAAAATTCCGCCCCGCAAAAATTGATGGCAAACTGGCGCAGCGGTTTTTCCGCAACTGGCGGGAAAACGTCATCGGCCAGCCAACCCCCGCCCATATCGGCGCGGTTTTTATTCCTTTGCAAGGCAAGCTGACCCGCTGCCGTGTCGGGCAGAGCATGTCGCCGATCGAGATGATCAAAACCACACTCCAGCACGAGCAAAACCGCCGGATCGTGATTAAAAAACACCCGCGAGAGGATTATTCCGCCGCAGAACTGCACGCCCTTGATCAGGTTTTGCAGCATCCGCGCGCGGCTTTGGTTGACGGAGACCTGAACGACATTCTGGCCGGTTGCGATTATGTCGTTGCGCAAAACTCTTCGGTTGCCCTAAAGGGATTGTTTCATCGCAAGCCCGGCATTCTCTTTGCCCATAGCGAATTTCATCACGCCTTTCAAAGCGTGCAATACCGACCGGTTGCAGAGTGTTTTGACCGGGTTTTGGCCCATCCGCCTGCCTATGCAAAATTCCTGTTCTGGTATTTACAGCGCAATTGCATCAATACCTCGCGCGAATTTGTCAAAGACCGGATCATTGCGCAATGTCGCGAATTCGGTTGGAAAATTTAGCTTTACCCCTTTAAAGCCCCCCGCACCTGCCCTATATATAACGTGTTCCTTTTGGAACTATGATGATAAACGCGCATGTAATAAGCGGTTCGGACCCGGGGGCGGTACCCGGCGACTCCACCAAACAACCTGTCTTTGCGGGTATCTGGGGTCGAAATAGGATCGACGGACGTCTAAAGATGTTAGCTTTCATCCGGCACGATGCCACCGTTATCGGCTCATTTAAGCTAGTTGCAAATGACAACAATGCTCCGGTTGCAGTTGCTGCGTAAGCAGTACCTAATACCGAAAACTTAAGTCCTTTCCCCTAGCCGGGACTGGCGGGGTTCGCAGGCACCTGGCAACAGAAGCCTGCACTTAGCCTTTCTGACCCTTTGTAAATCACAATACCGAAGCGAGCTTGGCAATGCCGGGTTCAATATCGGCGGTCTTGGGCAAGGAGAAGCTTAACCGCATCGTATTATGGCCGCTTTTGTCGGCAAAAAAGGCATTCCCCGGCACAAAGGCCACGCCTTTTTCCACCGCTTTTTTCAGCAAAGGCACCGTATCGGTGCCCTCCGGCAAGGTCAGCCAAATAAACATCCCCCCTTCAGGGCGCGTCCAGTGCACCCCCGCTGGCATGTGTTTTTCAAGCGCCGCCAACATGATGTCCCGTTTCACGCGATAGCTGTTGCAGGCCCTTTCAATCTGTCGATCAAAGACGGTTTGGGCCAGATGCAACATCACCAACTGATTGATTGCTGGCGAATTTAAATCGGCCGCCTGTTTGATCAGTGTCAGCCGCGCAATAATATCCTTGCGCGCACAAACCCAGCCCACACGCAACCCCGGTGTGAACACCTTGGAGAATGAGCCGCAATACAGCACCCGCGAGTCATTGATCGACCCGCAGCGCGCCACATCCAATGCCTGCAAGGGCATCACCGGCTCCCCTTCATAGCGAAGCGCGCCATAGGGGCTGTCCTCG
>JALWOO010000775.1 GCA_027083485.1 Amylibacter sp.
GCGTTGTAGAAATCTCCGGTCTTGGGCCGACGCCTTTTGCCGCGATGCTACTGGCCGATATGGGGGCCGAAGTGCTGCGTATCGAGCGCCCGAATGCCCGCGCGTTGCTGCCGCAAAATCCGGATTTCCTCAATCGGGGACGGCCTGTTATTACCCTTGATCTGAAATCCGACGCTGGGCGTACCAGCCTGCTCGAGCGCCTGAAAACGGCGGATCTGATGATCGAAGGCCTGCGCCCCGGCGTCATGGAACGCCTTGGCCTTGGCCCTGATGTGGCGCTGCAAATCAACCCGAAACTGGTTTACGGGCGCATGACCGGCTGGGGGCAGAGCGGCCCGCTGGCGCAGACTGCCGGGCACGATATCAACTACATCGCGTTGAGCGGCGCACTGCACGCCATTGGCACCGCTGAAACGCCGGTGCCGCCGCTGAACCTGCTGGGTGATTTTGGCGGCGGGGCGCTCTATCTGGTGAACGGGCTGTTGGCGGCTCTGCTGGCCGCAGAACGCACAGGCACGGGTCAAGTGGTGGATTGCGCCATTGTCGATGGCACTGCCAGCCTGATGACGATGATTTACTCCATGGCCAATTCCGGCCTCTGGCAGGACCGGCGCGCGGCCAATATGCTGGACGGTGGCGCGCCCTATTACGGGGTTTACCGCTGTGCCGATGGCGGATTTCTGGCGGTCGGGGCGATTGAGCCGCAGTTTTATGCGGCCCTGTTGGCGGGGCTGGGTCTGGATCCGGCCACCCTGCCCCCGCAACATGACCAAACCCGTTGGCCCGCCCTGCGCGCCGCAATCGCACAACGGATCGGCGAAAAATCCCGCGATGACTGGGCCGCCCATTTCAACGGAACCGATGCCTGTGTTGCGCCGGTGCTGAGCATGGCCGAAGCCCCGACCCATCCCTATAACACCGCGCGCAATGTGTTTGATCCGGCCACCGGCGAACCGCGCCCCGCGCCAAGGTTCACCCGCCGAGGCTGATACAGCGGCTCGTTTCCTAGGGCGTAGACCCGCAACTTGACTTGTAACGATAATCCGCCTTGCATCGTTCTAATGCCGGTTGAATTCGTGCCAAGGCACGGTAAACGGCGCAACATTTCAGGGGAGATTATGACGATGCAACGACACCTTTTTATGACCGTTTTTACCGCCAGTTTGGGGATTATACCGATGGCCCATGCCGAAAACCGGATCGACACACAGCGTTTTGATGCGCCGGAACTGGCCGCTTATGGCGATCACGCAGTCGGGGTGCGCCAGATTAAGCTGAAAAATCCGGGGCAGGTCGATATCCTTAAAATTGATCCTGCCGCGCCAAAACCGGACGTGCTGCCAACCTACGACCGGCCGCTGACTGTCGAGGTTTGGTATCCCGCAGCCCAAGGGGCCAGCGGCGATACCGCGCTTAAGGTTTATCTGCGCGATGGCAAAACCGAGGTCGATATTATCGGCAAGGCCATGCGCGATGCACAGCCGGACAGCGGCAAGGCCTATCCCTTGGTCATCATTTCGCACGGCTATCCCGGCAACCGTTTTTTGCTGTCGCATTTGGCAGAAAACATTGCCTCCAAGGGCTATGTTATGGCCTCGATCGGGCATACGGATTCGACCTATCGGGATAAGGCGGCATTCGGCTCCACCCTGGTGAACCGCTCGCTGGACCAGATATTTGTGCTTAGGGTCAGGACCCATTAATCCTGCACCGCTGGCGCAAACACCCCGAAATATCAGGGGTTTGGGACGCGCCGGACAGGGTGGTGCCCTTTTCAAGCGGCCCAAGCCGCTGAGATGAAGGGGCGTTTGCGTCCGGAGGATTTGACGAATTTTCCCGCTGATTACGTTGTTGTTGCTTGAAAATGATGACATTTCCGGCGCAACAACGCCTGATCAGCAGAAAAATTCGCTCAAACCAGCGGCGCAGGATTAATGAGTCCTGACCCTAACCAGATGGACCGCCTGAGCAAAGACAACGGATCTTTTCTGAACGGGTTGGCGGATGCCTCCAATACGGCGCTGGTGGGCTATTCCATGGGGGCGTATGGCGCTGTGATTACCACAGGGGGAGGGGTCACGCAGACAGCGGTTGATTACGCCTGGGGTGGCCCGCACGGTACACTTGGTGTTCATCTGAGCGGATCCGACAGCCACAATGCCTTGCCCGACCCGTGGATCAAGACCGCTGTGGCCATCAGGCCTTGGGGAATGAATTACGGGTTTTGGAACGCGGACACCCTGAAAGGCATAAAAATACCCATGCTGTTCATGGCAGGGTCACAAGACGATGTTTCCGGTTATGAAAAAGGCACCCGTGCCATTTGGCAACTGGCCGGCAATGTGGACCGCTCGCTACTGACTTTTGAAAATGGCAACCACAATTCAGCCGCCCCGATGCCCGCCCCTGCCGAGGCGGACAAAGCGGATTCCGATCTGTGGTTTAACCTGTCAGAGCATTATTCGGATGCGGTTTGGGATACGGTACGGATGAACAACATCGCCCAGCATTTTGTCACCGCCTGGTTGGGGAAATATCTGCGTGACGATAGCGCAATGGATGTTTATTTCGATTTGGTACCCAACGCCAATGACGGTGTTTGGGCCATGAATGACGATGGCACACCAAAGCCCGAGCATAGCCATTGGGCGGGATTTCAGAACCGCACAGCCAAGGGGCTGCGGTTTGAACAGTTGAAAGCCGGCGAATAGGCCGGGCTTTGTGAAAATCTTCTGCCGGAGCGAAAATACTAGTATGCCTCCGGCGGGGATATTTGGGCGAATTCGAAACAGGGGAAACCGTTACAAAGGCAGCGGCGCATCCTGTTTGATTTGATCCATGACGATACGGGTTTGCACCCGCTGCACGGCTGCAAGGGGCAAGAAGATTTGATGCACCAGCGTATTGAGCGCTGCCAGATCCCCGCACCAGACCCGCAGCAGGTAATCCGCCTCGCCGGTCAGCGTCTGGAC
>JALWOO010000776.1 GCA_027083485.1 Amylibacter sp.
CATGTATCAACTGTCCGGCGGTGGCTATGGCGGCAATGCGGATCACGACGGGCTGACAAACGGCTGTTCCACCATCGGAATTTCCAAGGCCCCGCCAGTGGAAATCATGGAACAGGCCTTTCCGGTACTGTACCACCGCTATGCCCTGCGCGAAGGCTCGGCCGGTGCCGGCAAGCATCGCGGCGGTTTCGGGCTGGAATACGAATTGGAACTGCGGCGCGGCCATGCGCGGGCCAGTTTTGTCATGGACCACGGCCGCTTTGGCCCGCAAGGCGCGCTTGGCGGCAGTGACGGGGCGGTGAACGAGGTCACCGTCTGGCAAAACGGGCAATCCTATCGCCCCGAGCATCTGTCCAAGGAACAGGACGTCCCGCTGCAAGCCGGTGATCGCGTCCATGTCTGCACCCCCGGCGGCGGCGGCTATGGCGACCCGATGCAGCGCGATCCGGAACAGGTTTTACAAGATGTATTGCTCGGCCGGATCAGCACCGATCAGGCGGAACAATCCTATGGTGTGGCCCTGTGTGGTGCCCCGCTAATGGTCGATATCACGGCAACAGACCTACTTAGAAACACCAAATCCCCTTCGAATTCGTGTTAAATATCCCCGCCGGAGGCATAAGAGTTTTAATGCCTCCGGCGGGGATATTTGGGCGAATTCGAAGGGGAAAACATCGGTTTACAACTGGTAAATATCGCCGAATTTACGGGTGATATAGTCCAGCAGCGGCGCTTCGCTCGGGGCGTGGCCAACGGCGCGTTCAATCAGGTCGCGCGGCTCGTAGGTGCCGCCATGGCGGTGGATTTTCTCTTTCAGCCAGACAAGAGCTTCTTTTGTGTCACCCTTGGCCAAATCGGAGTCCAGTGTTGGCAGATCATCTTGCAAAGACGCATAGAGTTCGCCCGCATAAATGTTGCCCAGAGTGTAGGTCGGGAAATAGCCGATCAGGCCAACCGGCCAATGCACATCCTGCAACACGCCGTTCTGAACGCTGTCGACGGCATAGCCGAAGTCCTGTTCAAAGCGCTGGTTCCAGGCGTCCTGTAGATCCGCCACATCCAATGTACCGGCAATCAGTTTGCGTTCCAGATCATAGCGCAACAGTACATGCAGGTTATACTGCACTTCGTCGGCATCCGTGCGGATATAGCCACGGCGTAATTTGTTGACCACGTGATAGAAGGTTTCGGCGTCCGGAATACCGAAATCGCCAAACACGGCCTGCATGCGTTGAAACAGAAAACCGGTAAAGGCGCGGCTGCGACCCAGCTGGTTTTCAAAAATCCGGCTTTGGGATTCATGCACCCCCATGCTGGCACCGGTGCCCAGCACCGTCAGCCCGTGGCGCGGATCGATGTTTTGTTCATAGACCGCGTGGCCGACCTCGTGGATGGTGGAATAAAAACAGTTGAACGGGTCCTGTTCCGCCACCCGCGTGGTGATGCGCACATCGTCGCCGCTGCCCGATGAAAACGGATGCACCGCCAGATCGAGCCGGCCACGATTCCAGTCATAGCCAAAGACATCGGCCAATTCCCGTGCGATCAGCATTTGCTGGTCTTGGGAGAAACGGCCCTCAATATCCGGAATTTCAACGCTGCTTTGGCCAATGCCTTCGCGCAAATCCACCAGCCCGCGGCGCAGACCGGCAAACAGGCGATCCAGTTCCACGGCCTGCATGCCCGGCTCGTATTCGCCCAGCAAGGCATCATAGAGATCCCCGCCATTGGCCAGTGCTGCGGCTTCCTGGCGGCGCAGATCGACCACTTTGGCCAATGTGCCCTGAAAGGCTGCAAAATCACCGGCGGCGCGGGCCTCAGCCCATTCGCCCTGCGCCGCAGAGGTCACGCGCGCGATTTCACGGGCCAGATCGGTTGGCACACGGGACTGGCGCTCATATTCACGGCTGATAACGCGGATATTTGCGGCCTCTATCGGATCCAGTTCCGCCGGATCAATTGCCGCCAGCCAGTCGCCGACCTTGGGATCGGTACGTTTGGCGTGGATCGTTGCCTGCAGCGCGCTTTGCCATTCGGCGCGCTGGTTGGCGGAGCCGCGTGCCATGGTGGTTTCCTGATCCCAGCCCAGCAATCCCGAGATTTGCGACAGGGCCACCGCCTCGTGCATATGGGCCATCAGGGCGGTAAAGGCGTTGTTGGTCATAAATTACCTCAGGCTTTGGGTGACAGGAAAACGGGCCATAAACCAGCCGCGCAAAATAACGGTAAAGGTCATGATCGCGAAAATCTGATGGGTGATGGCAATGTGCCATTGGGCGGCAAACAGCACGGTGACAATGCCCAGAACCACCTGCATAAGCACCATCGACAGCACCATATTAAAGGTCTTTTTGGTTTTGGCCACGGGGGATTTCCGACTTTGCCACCAGACCAGAACAGTCGTCAGAAACACCAGATAGCCCAGCATCCGGTGATTGAACTGCACCAGCGCCGGATTTTCAAAGAAGTTGGTCCACATGGGTTGCAGATCAAAGCTGCTGGAGGGGAAAAATTCGCCCGCCATCAGGGGCCATTCCGGAAAGCCGCGTCCTGCGTCAATGCCTGCCACCAGCGCGCCGAGCAGGACCTGGGCAAAGGCCAGCGCCAGCAGCACCATGGCCCAGTTGGCCAGCCCGCCTTCGCGGTTGCGGCGTGCCTGCATCAGGGCGATATCGCCGCGCAGCAATTGCCATGCGAAATTGGCAATCACCGCCAGAATGAAAAACGCCAGCCCCAGATGGATCGCCAAACGGTAAGAGGCCACATCCACCATGCGGCCCGTCAGGCCGGATGATACCATCCACCAGCCAACCGCCCCTTGCAAGCCCCCCAACACCCCAACGCAAAGCAGGCGCAGAGTCCAGCCGCGCGGGATGCGTTTGGTGAGCAAAAAGAACAGAAAGCCGATCCCCCAGACCATGCCGATCAGGCGGCCCAGATTGCGGTGGCTCCATTCCCACCAGAAGATGGA
>JALWOO010000777.1 GCA_027083485.1 Amylibacter sp.
GGAAGCCATTTCCAACGGCGAAGGACCGGAGGCCTGTTTGCTGGCGCTGGGATATGCGGGTTGGGGACCGGGGCAGCTCGAGGATGAAATCCGCGCCAATGGCTGGCTGACCTGTGATGCGGATCCCTCGCTGGTGTTTGAAAAAACGCCCAAGGGCAAATGGCTGGCCGCACTGGAAACGCTCGGAATTGATCCGCGCATGTTATCCGCAGCCGGTGGCAGCGCCTAATTCTCGATATCGGCCCTAATTCTGGCCGATATCGTTTTCATAAACCTTGGTTGTGGTCACGCCGGGCAATTTGGCAAAGCTTTTCATCAGCTTGGCCGGAAACCATGTTTGTTTGATCCCGCCAAACCCCGGCAACTGGCGCAAAATACGCGAGGTGTTATTGGCACAATGGGCATCCGGCGAAGGACCGGCAGCAAAAACCAGCTGACGGGCCTTCTCTGCCACTTCGGGCGACACATAGATCTTCTGGGACACAACATGATGCGTAGAGCGCGCATGAAAGCTGTCGTATTGCTCCATCAAGGCCGGCTCCATGCCAAACAGAACGTCATTGCGTTCCGGTGCCCAGCTATGGGACCAGCGCCCTGCCGGATCATACATGATCAACTCACTGCCATTGATCACCAGCGCGGAATGCCCACCGGAACCGGTCCGGTTGTTGATCATGGTTTTCAGCATCAGATAAGGCTTTTCGCCGGTCACGTAACGCCTTTGCGATACCAGTTCATCGGAAGCCCAGATCGACTTGCCCCCACAGCCGGTCAAAATAACACCGGCCATAACCAGCAGCAGCACGCGCAGCAATTTCATTGATTATCCCATCCAGAATGGCTTGATTATTCGATCGTTCAGGAGTTGAACACAGCCATAAAAATCAAAGCCGCAATTGCAAACCCGCCAATTCGGATCGTCCAGCGGATAAATCCGTCAAAAGTTTCCTCTTGGACATGTGTATCCATGGATCCGTGTTTATAGTCACTCATTGTTTTTCCCCTTAAATTGTCTGTGTAGCGTTTAAATCCAATTTTATCGCCGATTGCAAACCCTCTTTCGCAACTGCGACTCTGTTTACGTTTGTTTTTGTCCCAACTGTGCAGCCAAACCAAATCCGATCCGGCGTGCACTGGCAGCGGCATTTTCCTTGGGGGCGGCGACCAGCATCACATTCAGCTGGCTGACATGCTGCACGATCTGGCTTTTGGCCCCGCTCATGTCGGTGCCATAAAAGGTAATCAGGTCCGGCGCGAAATATCCCATGCCCTGAATGCGCAAGGCCCCCACATCGCCGCCGGTCAGGCCCATGCCAACTTCGTGATCCCCGTCCAGTTGCTTTTCAAACTCCTGAATATACAGAACCATACGTTCATAGGCCCACTCCGCCGGAGATTTATCCTCGAGTTTTCTTTTGCTCAGAACTTCGGGCACAGGCTGGTTCTGGGTGACGGCTCCCCCGTCCTCGGCCACATGTACGGCATAGCCTTCAGGCAGGGCACTGGCCTCATAGGCTTCGGCGGTGGTTTTGATTTTGTTATCCATGTTTAAACCTTCTGAAACAGCCAGGCACCCTTGTTATCAAGCCGCCGTGTGACCTGACCAAGTTGATGCAGGTGGTTCAAATGCCCCACGGCTTCCACCAGCGCCAAGCCGTATTCGCCCGCCCCGATTTTCCGCTTGAACAGCGGCTGAAAACACTCTCCCGCCGATTTTGGAGTCTCCAGATGATCCAGCAACCGTTTCAGCGCCGAATGGTGGTTGTCGATCAGCTGGCGCATCCGGTCCGGCAGGCCGGTGAACGGCAGCTTGTGACCGGGCAAAACGAAATGCTCCTCTGTAGCGATGGCACCAAAGCGTTCGCAACTATCGAGCCAGTCCTGCACAGGATCAGCCTCCGGCTCTGTGGCATAAACGCCAAGGTTGGAGGAAATCCCCGGAATGATCTGGTCGCCCGCGATCACGATGTTGTCGTCCATGCTCCAGAGCGTGGCATGTTCGGGCGCATGGCCATTGCCGATCAACACCCGCCAGCGCCGCGCGCCAATGGTGATTTCGTCGCCTTCCTTGATGCGGTGAAACCCCAGCGGCATCGGATGCACCACATCGGCAAAATTGAACGGACGTTCCGCCAGACGGCCTTGCAACACGTCTTCGGCCATACCCGAACGGCGATAGAATTCGATGGTTTCGGCGGGCCATTCGGCCTGTTCATCCAGCGTCAGCATCCGCGAAAACAGCCACGCCGTGCGCGTGGTCCAGAGCGCCGCGCCGTGCTGTTTGATAAACCAGCCCGCATTGCCCATGTGATCCGGGTGGTGATGCGTCACCAGCACCCGCGTCACCGGCTTGCCCGCGAGCGGGCCGGCCAGCAGCTTTTCCCATACGCCAATGCTGCGTTTGGAATGAAAACCGGTGTCGATAATGCACCAGCCGTCACCGTCTTGCAGTGCATAGATATTGACGTGGTCCAGCTTCATCGGCAGCGGCAGGCGCATCCACAGGATACCGGCGGCAACGTCGATGGCCTCGCCCTCGGCTGGCGGGGTTTCATGGGGGTAGCGAATGGTCATCGGCTTCCTAACTTGCGTCCAGAACGGGATCAAAGGCATAGAGCGCATCAGCCCCTTCGCGGGCCTGTGTACACAGGCCATCCACCGCTGTCATCAGCTGACGGATATGAAAACGCGCCACCGCTGTGCGCGGGCCGCTGTCGCCTTCGGCCATGGCGGCGCGCAGCAGGTAATGCCCCCCGAGCGTCAGGCCAAAGGCCCGCAGGAAAGGCGTCGCCCCTGCGAAACGCTGGTTCAGGTCTCTTTGCTCCAGCATCCATGTGGTGGTGGCGGTCAGGCTGGCCTCGGCCGCAGCAAGAAAGGCGGCCAGATCCGGGTGGGAATCCTGGGCCATTGCCGCCGTGGTGCCGATTTCGGCCAGCAGCGCAAAGGCGGCCTTGCCCCCATCCGACA
>JALWOO010000778.1:0-1669 GCA_027083485.1 Amylibacter sp.
GGTCTTAATGCCCAGATCATTCAACGAGCGGATTATTTCCAGCCCGCCCAAGACCCCCAAAACACCGTCGTATTTGCCGCCAGTCGGCTGAGTGTCCAGATGCGAACCCACATAGACCGGCAGCGCATCCGGGTCTGTGCCTTCAAAACGGGCAAACATATTGCCCATCTGGTCCAGCCCCATGGTACAACCGGCAGCCTCGCACCATTTTTGAAACAGCGCGCGGCCCTCGCCGTCTTCGTCGGTCAATGTCTGGCGATTATTCCCGCCTGCAACACCCGGCCCGATTTTGGCCATTTCCATCAGCGTGTCCCACAAACGATCGCCATTTACTCTTAGATTACTTGCTGGTGCCGCCATGGTATCCTCCGACTTTCAAACATGTTCTTGCGTCAGGCTGTTCCTGACCATATGGTCAAAACTATGCAAGCAAGCTGACCAATTGGTCAAGAACTTTCTGAAAGCGATTTGATGAGTCCTGATCCGATCCCGTTGCGCCCGAATTCCAAACGGCAAGAGAATGAGCGTATCATCTTGAAAGCAGCGGAAAAAGTATTTGCCGAGGCAGGGTACGGCGGGGCCACGATGCAGCTGATCGCCGACGTCGCGGGGCGGCCCAAGGCAAACGTTCACTATTATTTTCAAACCAAAGAGCAGCTCTATAGGCGAGTCGTCAGCAATATTTTTGATATCTGGTTGCAGGCGGCCGACGCTTTTGACGGCGCAAAAAGCCCGGCAGAAGGGATCGGGGCCTATATTGACGCCAAAATGGAAATTAGCCGCAAACACCCCCATGGTTCCAAAGTCTGGGCCTCCGAAGTGATGCATGGCGCGCCAATCATACAGGATTATCTGGAAATCAAGCTGGTAGAATGGACCAAAGACCGCGCCGAAGTGATACAGAACTGGATCGATCAGGGGCTTATGGATCCAATCAGCCCCCGCCATCTATTGTATTTATTGTGGGCCACAACCCAGCATTATGCCGACTTCGGTCATCAGGTAGAAACGCTGAATGGCGGGGCACCCCTTGATCTGAAGCAGTGGCAAGAGGCAAAAAATTCGATTAAACGTATTGTGCTCAAGGGTATCGGTGCGGAATAAAGGTTAACTAAAAAGGGGATAGAATGGCACGCGCAGAATCAACCAAAGGGCAAACCCGTATTCAACGGGAAAAAACCGAACAAATCCTTGAAGCCGCCTTGGGGGTTTTTGCCAATTACGGCTTTCGCGGCTCGACCATAGACCAGATCGCCACCGCTTCGGGCCTGTCCAAACCCAATATCCTGTATTATTTTGATGGCAAAGAAGCCATCCATGCAGTCTTATTAGGACGGCTTCTGGAAACATGGCTGGAACCGCTGGAGCATATGGCGGATAGTGACTCGCCGGTTGATGAAATCTGCGCCTATGTCACGCGAAAACTTGAAATGGCCCGTGATTATCCGCGCGAAAGCCGCCTGTTTGCCAATGAGGTTTTGCAAGGCGCACCGCGGATTTTGGCAGAGCTGAAAGGCCCGCTCAAGGAATTGACCGACAGGAAAGCCGCCTTGATCCAATCCTGGGTGGATGCAGGAAAAATAGCCCCCGTTGATCCCTATCATTTGCTGTTCTCGATCTGGGCCACAACCCAGCATTACGCCGATTTCGATGTGCAGGTGCGTACCGT
>JALWOO010000778.1:1679-2949 GCA_027083485.1 Amylibacter sp.
GGACCACCTTTTCCGCGCCAGCCTCACCCCGTAAAAAAAGCCCGATTGCGCAATGCAATCGGGCAAGTAATACCTGATAGTATAGCCATTCACCTTGGAGGGACAAATAGCCATGAGGCAGTGTTCAAAGCGCATCGCTCGGTTACCCGCAAATGTCCCTTTTCCGGCTGAAAAACGAAACCCCGAAAGGTCCCGAGACGAGGATTCAGCACGGCGGTAAACACATCCGATTCGCTTCTCACAGGGTTTATCTAGCACGATTTGTGGTAAATCAAAAGTTACCCACATCATTTAGTAGGCTACTACAAGATTTTTCTTCAACTTAAACGACATCCCGTTTTGGCTAACCCTGCCCAAAGCCTCCATTTTTCAAATCATCCACAGCTTGTCCACAGAGATTTACAGATTGAATTTTGCGTGCCAATCAGCGACAAAGACAAACCCGTAAAAAACCGGCAAGGCAGTGAAAAATGAACGGCATGACACCGATTCCCCATGAGTCCGCGAGTGAAGAGGCCACACCGGTCGGCCTGCCCCATTCCATCGAGGCCGAGCAGGCCTTGTTGGGCGCGCTTTTGGTGAACAACGACGTTTATGACCGCATTGCCAGCATCATATCGGAAAAACACTTCTTCGATCCGGTGCATGGGCGTATTTTCGAGGTCATCGCCCGACGCATCCAGAAAAACGCGCTTGCCTCGCCGGTCACAATCAAAGCCTTCCTCGAGGATGACCCCGGCCTGGCCGAACTTGGCGGGCCGGCCTATCTGATACGGCTGGCGGGGGCTTCAGCCTCGGTTTTTGCGGCGCGCGACTATGCGCAAATGATCTATGATCTGGCAATCCGGCGCGATCTGATTGCCATTGGCGAGGAAATCAGC
Organism: Amylibacter sp.; assembly: GCA_027083485.1. Taxonomy (GTDB): domain Bacteria; phylum Pseudomonadota; class Alphaproteobacteria; order Rhodobacterales; family Rhodobacteraceae; genus Amylibacter. The sequence goes on from JALWOO010000778.1 coordinate 2,561, forward strand.
GCCAAAGCCACCGCCATGGATGTTGACGATGAGCCAGCCGAACAAATTGTTCATGCAGAACAGCGTCTTTATCAGCTAGGTGAACAGGGTAATGTCGAGAGCGGCTTTCAAAGCTTTCTCAAGGCCGTAACCGAAGCGGTGAACGTGGCCAATTCCGCCTATCAACGGGATGGCGGGCTGGCGGGCATTTCCACCGGCCTGACGGATATGGACAAGAAACTTGGCGGCCTGCACCCGTCAGATTTGCTGATCCTTGCCGGACGTCCGTCGATGGGGAAAACCTCGCTGGCCACCAACATCGCCTATAATATTGCCAAGGTTTACAAAAAAGGCATTCGTCCGGATGGCTCCGAAGGGGCGGTTAACGGCGGCGTTGTCGGGTTTTATTC
>JALWOO010000779.1 GCA_027083485.1 Amylibacter sp.
GGGCAGGAACAGATTGCCGCCATCGCGCCGGAAGCCAAGAAGGTTTATGACGCGCTGGAAGAAAGTTTTGGCAAACCGCAGATGATCAATTTGCTGAACAAGCTGAAAAAGGTTTCCGAATTCTGAACATGGTTTCAGTTGCCGAGGCAGGCGTTTTACGCTAAGTGAACACATGTTCAATTAAACTCGGATACAGGAGCAGCCATGCAAATTTCAGGATCAACCGCCATTGTGACCGGGGGGGCCTCTGGTCTGGGCGAGGCAACGGTGCGGGCTTTACATGCCAAAGGTGCCAAAGTTGTTATTTTCGATATGAATGCAAAAGGCGGGGAGGCCGTTGCCGCTGAACTGGGCGAAAATGTGGTTTTCGCCGAAGTCAATGTCACCGATGAAGCCAGCGTTGCCGCCGGTGTTGCCAAGGCGGTCGAGGCTTTCGGTAGCCTGTCGATCTGCGTGAATTGTGCGGGCATCGCTACGGCCAAGAAAACCCTTGGGCGTGACGGGGCGCATGAACTGGACCTGTTTGCCAAGACCATCGACATCAATCTGGTGGGCTCCTTCAATGTGCTGCGTCTGGCTGCGGCCGAGATGGCCAGGAACGAGCCGAACGAGGACGGCGAGCGCGGTGTGATTGTGAACACGGCATCGGTTGCGGCCTTTGACGGGCAAAAGGGACAGGCGGCCTATGCGGCCTCCAAGGGCGGGATTGCGGCCATGTCTTTGCCGGTGGCGCGGGATCTGGCCTATAATGGCATCCGCTGCAACGCCATTGCGCCGGGGTTGTTTATGACGCCGATGCTGGAAGGGCTGGGCGAAGAGGTTTGTGTGGAACTGGCCAAGGATGTGGTGTTCCCGAAACGGTTGGGTAAGCCGGCGGAATATGCGCAACTGGCGGCGTTTCTGGTCGAGGCTCCCTATATGAACGGGGAAACCGTGCGGCTGGATGGCGGCATTCGCCTGCCATAAAGGGGGGCAAAACGACAGGGGAGGGGGCGCTGCCCCCTCTTGGCCCATGGGCCAATTCACCCCTGGGATATTTTGAGAAAATGGAAAAGCTCTAATTGTTGCCAAGCGGTGTGACGAAGTGGATGGCGTCTTGGGCGGCTTGGCGCAGGGCTTTGGATTTGTTGACGGTTTCTTCGAATTCGGCCTCTGGATCGCTGTCATAAACCACGCCGCCGCCGGCCTGAATGTAAAGCGTTTGGTCTTTGGTGACAGCGGTGCGCAGGGCGATGCAGATGTCCATTTCGCCATTGGCGGAGAAATAGCCGACACCGCCGCCGTAAACGCCGCGTTTTTCCTGTTCCAGTTCGTCGATGATCTCCATGGCGCGGACCTTGGGGGCACCGGAAACCGTACCGGCGGGCAAGCCGGCAAGCAGGGCGGAGAGGGCGTCGTGTTCGTCTGACAGGTCACCGATCACGTTGGAGACGATATGCATCACGTGGCTATAGCGTTCGATGATGAATTGTTCGTTCGGATTGACCGTGCCGATTTTGGCCACGCGGCCCACATCGTTGCGGCCCAGATCCAGCAGCATCAGATGTTCGGCGCATTCCTTGGGATCGGCCAGAAGTTCCAGTTCCAGCGCTTTGTCCTCTACCGGGGTGGCCCCGCGTTTGCGGGTGCCGGCGATCGGGCGAATGGTGACTTCGCCGTCCTTGACCCGCACGAGGATTTCCGGACTGGCACCGGTGACCTGAAAACCGCCAAAGTTGAAAAAGAACATATAGGGCGACGGGTTGGTTCGGCGCAGCGCGCGGTAGAGCGCAAAGGGCGGCAGTTTGAAATCCTGTGCCCAGCGTTGTGAGGGTACCACCTGAAAAATGTCGCCGGCGCGGATGTAATCGCGGGCCTTTTCCACCATGGCGAAATATTCGGCTTTGGTGGTGTTGGAAACCGGTTCGCCAACGCAGGTCGCCGCATCGGTAATGATCGGGTTTGACGGGGCGGGACGGTCCAGATCGCGGATCGCGTCCATCACCCGTTCGGCGGCGATGTTATAGGCTGCACGCGCGGACAGGCCGGAATTGGCCCAGACCGGCGATACCACCGTGATTTCGTCTTTTACGCCGTCCACAACCACAATTACAGACGGGCGCATCATCACCGCATCGGGCAGGCCGAGCGGATCCGGATTGATATCGGGCAGATGTTCCACCTGCCGGATCATGTCATAGCCAAGATAGCCAAACAGACCGGCGGCAATGGCAGGTAGATCATCGGGCAGATCAATGCGGCTCTCGGCCAGAACCTCGCGCAGGGCGGTGAGCGGGTCGCTGTCCATCGGTTCAAAGGCATCGGCATCAAAACGCGCGTTGCGGTTGATACGGGCCTGATCGCCGTGGCATTGCCAGATCAGATCCGGTTTCATGCCGATTACCGTATAGCGGCCACGAATTTCACCGCCGGTGACGGATTCCAGCATGAAGCTGTCTTTTTGCGCCTGTGCCAGTTTCAGCATCAGGGAAACCGGCGTGTCCAGATCTGCGATCAGACGGTTATACACCACCTGATTTTCGCCCTTGTTATAGGCGGTTTCAAAAGCGGAAAAATCAGGTGTCAGGGCCATTAGCGTGTCGCGATTTGTGCATTGATGGAATTGATTGCCGGTTGACTGAGGTTGACGCCGGCACGGCTGCGCAGTGCTGCGGTGTATAACTCCAGAATGTCGGTCCCGATTTGTGCGCTGAGCGCGTCAGTCAGACGGGCAATGGCGGCTTTGTTTTCGGGGGTCTCCGGATCAAAGGCATGGATATCTGACAATCGCAGCACCAGCAGGCCGTTCGGGGTGCGGATGGTTTTTACCTGACCCTTGTCCAGCTTGAACAGCTCAGTGGTTGTCTCGGGGGGCAGCCCTTCAAAGAAACCGGCGCGGGTCGCCCCCGTTTCCTTGTTCGGGGCCAGCCCCAAAGCGGCAAAATCGGCACCCTGGCTG
>JALWOO010000780.1 GCA_027083485.1 Amylibacter sp.
GATCAGGGTCAGGCGCGGTTTGTCAGAACCGGACCGGTCAAGATGGGCAATCGTGCCCTCTATGGCCCCGTAAAATTGCCGCTTAAGCTTGGGGGCCTCTACCAGATGCCCGCGCAGACCGGCAACCACAAAACCAAGCGCCATCAGGGCCGGAATCCAGAAAAACGCCCGCCAGAGGCTCTGCCAGCGCAGGGCAGTGATCAGGCAGATCCCCCCCGTCAGCGCCACACCGATATAAACCGCAAGCCCCGGTTCCACCGAACAGGCAAAATACACCCCGATGCCGCAGCCCAGCCACACCGGCACCCAACAGAACAGGCGGGGGCGCTGGTTGTCAACGCTTTCAGTGATCGACCATCCCACGCGCCTTGTCCTTCTGTCCAGAACCGCCTAAAGAGTGCCTAACACCCTATTCCCAACATGGTTTCCAAAAGGTTAATAACGCCCATGTCCGAGCAACAGATCGTCACCCGTTTTGCCCCGTCCCCCACCGGATATCTGCACATTGGCGGTGCCCGCACGGCGCTGTTCAACTGGCTGTTTGCCCGTGCCAATGGCGGTAAATTCCTGTTGCGGATCGAGGATACCGACCGCGCCCGTTCCACACCCGAGGCCACACAGGCAATTTTTGCCGGTATGGACTGGCTGGAGCTGGATCACGACGGCGAGGCCATCAGCCAGTTTGAAAATCAGGCCCGCCACCGCGAAGTGGCGCAGGCGATGCTGGACAATGGCACCGCCTATAAATGCTATTCCACCCCCGAAGAAATCGACGCCTTTCGCGAAACCGCCCGCGCCGAGGGCAAGCCGACCCTGTTTCAAAGCCCGTGGCGCGACAGCGATAAACCCGCGCCGGATGCGCCCTATGTTGTGCGTCTGAAAGCCCCGCAAACCGGCGAGGTGCAGGTCAGGGACGTGGTGCAGAAAAAGGTCAAATGGAAGGCGGAAACGCTGGATGATCTGGTGTTGCTGCGCTCGGACGGCACCCCGACCTATATGCTGGCGGTGGTGGTGGATGATCACGATATGGGCGTAACGCACGTTATTCGCGGCGATGACCACCTGATCAATGCGGGCCGTCAAAGCCTGATTTACCGCGCTATGGACTGGGATGTGCCGGTGTTTGCCCATATCCCGCTGATTCATGGCGAGGACGGCAAAAAGCTGTCCAAACGCCACGGCGCTCTCGGGGTGGAGGAATACCGCGACATGGGCTATCTGCCCGCCGCCATGCGCAATTATCTGGCGCGGCTTGGCTGGAGCCACGGCAATGACGAATTGTTCACCACCCAACAGGCGCTGGAATGGTTCGACCTGAAAGGAATCGGCAAGGCCCCTGCCCGACTGGATTTCAAGAAACTGGATAACGTCAGCGCCTTTCACATAAAAAATACCCCTGACGCTGCGTTGCTGGAACACATTCTTGTTTTCATGGACTCCACCGGCCTGCCTCCCCTGAGCGCGGAGCAACGCAACAATCTTTTGCGGGCAATGCCGATCCTGAAAGATCGTTCCAAAAAACTGCCCGATATCCTGAACAAGGCGCATTTTATTCTGGAAAAGCGCCCGTTTACGCCGGATGAAGCCGCGGAAAAACTTCTCGATTCGGTATCCCGTGGTATACTGAAGCGATTGACGCCAGCGCTTCAAAATGCTACTTGGACCCATGAAGGGCTGGAGGCTTGTTTGCGCGACTTTGCACAGGCTGAAGACCTTAAGCTTGGCAAGATCGCGCAGCCTTTGCGCGCTGCTTTGACCGGGCGCACGGTTTCTCCCTCGGTATTCGAGATGATGGAGTTGCTGGGCAAAGAGGAAACAATCGGCCGTCTGACGGATCTGGGATAACCAGCCTTCTTTCGGCCCAATCTACGGGTTCCGGCATCTTCGCCGGCGGGGTGTCGCCCCGTGGCCCGTTTGCGATGTCGGTTTACTTGGCCGACACACCGAAAGAGGAATGAATGACAGACAGCACACGCACCGCCAAACTGAAATTTGATGACACCGCCCTTGAGCTGCCAATGCGCTCTCCGACCATGGGGCCGGATGTGATCGACATTACCAAGCTTTACGCACAGGGTAACGTTTTCACCCATGATCCCGGGTTCACATCGACATCCGCTTGTGAATCCAAGATCACCTTTATTGACGGCGAAAAAGGTGTGTTGTTGCATCGGGGCTATCCGATTGATCAGCTTGCGGAAAAATCCCATTACCTCGAGGTTTGCTATCTACTGCTTTACGGTGAATTGCCCGATGCAGAGCAGCTGGAAGATTTCGAAAACCGCGTTACCAACCACACCATGCTGCACGAGCAGATGATGAATTTCTTCCGCGGGTTCCGGCGCGATGCGCACCCCATGGCGATTATGAACGGTGTTGTCGGGGCGATGTCGGCGTTTTACCATGATTCAACCGATATCAACGATCCGTGGCAACGCGAAGTGGCCTCCATCCGGATGATCGCCAAGATTCCGACCATTGCCGCCTATGCCTATAAATACCATGTGGGCCAGCCGTTTGTGTTCCCACGCAACGATCTGGATCACGCCTCCAACTTCTTGCGCATGTGCTTTGCGGTTCCCGCCGAAGACTATGAAGTGAACCCGATTTTGTCCCGCGCCATGGACCGGATTTTCACCCTGCATGCGGATCACGAACAGAACGCTTCGACCTCCACTGTGCGCCTTGCCGGTTCATCGGGGGCCAACCCGTTTGCCTGTATCGCCGCCGGTATTGCCTGTCTGTGGGGACCGGCCCATGGCGGGGCCAATCAGGCCTGTCTGGAAATGCTCGAGGAAATCGGCACCGTAGACCGGATCCCCGAATTTATCGCCCGTGCCAAGGATAAATCGGATCCGTTCCGCCTGATGGGCTTTGGTCACCGGGTTTACAAAAACTTTGACCCGCGCGCCGTGGTGATGAAGAAATCCGC
>JALWOO010000781.1 GCA_027083485.1 Amylibacter sp.
CTCAAGCTTCTTTTTTTCGGCCAGCAAACGTTTGTATTCATCGGATTTCGGGGCCAGTTCCGCCAAGAAACCTTTGCCGCTGCTCTTGGCCATTGCGGCAAGCAGGGCTTGCTCGGAACGGCGCGGTGGTTTTACGGCGATCTCTTTGTCAATGCGGCTTGGCTCCAGAATACCGGATGAAATGTCCCGCGCATAAGACAGAAATGCGGTTGTGGCCGCGATTTCCGCCGCCCCTGCATTATCTCCACGGCGCGCGGCCTTGATCAATTGCGCAACTTCCGCGGTGCGATAGCGGCCGGCCGGCAAGCCATGTTCATTGGCCCGCGACAGCGCATTTATCAATGCCTTGGCACGATTGGCGTTCTGTTTACCCGCCCACATCGGTTTAAACCCGACGGACTGATAATAGGCCTTGGCTGCTGGCGACAATTTCTTGGCACTGACAACGGCGTTTTGTATTTCGACTGGATCAACTTTTTTGGCTAAAACCGGCGTGGTGCCGGTGGTGGATATCAGGAATGCGATTCCCGCCATTATGAAATATTTTTTTATGTTGCTAAATTGTAACATCGTACCCTCAAAAACACGAATCCCCTAGTTCGGGGCGACTCCTACGATACTGACAGGGATAAAAACATAGTCCAATCAAATTTTCGGCAAAGTTTTGCCTAAATTAACCTTTATGTGTCACTTATTCGCAGAACAAAACGGGGACAGCTGCCAACAGGACAGATTTTCGGCTAACTATCGCCACCATAGGCAAAAAAATGCTTACGACAAACTTACAACTTGGTTGATTAAAATAATTGTGACATAAGTCACTACAAGATTTGACCGGGGACACAAACAGAGCCGCTGAAAACAGGGGCCATAAGGAACGAGACGGGTTAGAATATGACTATCAAAACGGGTATCGACACCTCACGCCGCGCTTTGTTGGGGGCATTTGCGGCGACCATGGTAACTGCAGCACCAGCAATGGCCGGTGTTTTCAGCTACAACAAAGGGGCCGGCAACATTCGCCGCATACACCTGCGTTCTGGTCGCACAGGCGAATCAATCGACCTTATTTACTGGATTGACGGCGAATACATTCGCCCCGCGCTGGAAGAGGTTAATTACTTCATGCGCGATTGGCGCGAAAATGCCGTAACCAATATGGACCGGCGCAATATCGATCTGATCGCGGCAACCCATGCCCTGCTGGAAACCGACGAACCCTACCACATGCTGTCCGGTTTCCGTACCGCCAAAACCAACGCCATGCTGCGGTCACGTTCCCGCCGGGTTGCAAAGAAATCATATCACATTCGCGCCATGGCCGCCGATTTGCGTCTTGGCTCCCGTTCAGTCAAGCAAATCGCCCGCGCTGGCCTGTCCTGTCGCGCTGGTGGTGTTGGCAAATATTACCGTTCGAATTTCGTGCACATGGATTGCGGTCCGATCCGTACCTGGGTCAGCTAATTCAGAACCAGCGCACTCAAAAAGGCCCGCCCATTCGGCGGGCCTTTTGCTTTAGGCCTGTCGCCGACGGATCAGCGCAGATCCAAAACCGCTAACAACCAGCACTGCCAACCCCGCCACGGCAAGGACATCCGGCAAATCGCCAAACACCGCCCAGCCAAGCACTGTTGCCGCGACGAGCTGAAAATAGACAAACGGGGCCAGCCGTGACGCCGGTGCCAAACCAAAGGCCATCACCAACAGAAAATTCCCCGCCATAGAAGCCAGCGCCGAAAACAGGGTCAGGCCTGTCAGGGCCGGCGTGAATTCGGGCATATGGGGCAATCCCGGCAGGGCCAGTACAATCGTCCCCACCAAAAGCTGGCTCATCAGCAACCCGCGCGCCGGAGCCACCGAGTTCAGCCAGCGGCTCGCGGTCAGGAAACTGCCGTAAAACAATCCGGCCAGCACCGCAAAGCCCAGCCCCGCTGTCATGCCAAACCCGGGTTTGACCACCAACAACACCCCGCAAAACCCCAGCAACAGGAAAGCCGCCTGCCCCTTTGTCACCGGTTCGCGCAGCAAAACGGCAGACAGGACAAAGGACAGAATCGGCCCCACAAAAAACGCGCCGAACACATTGGGCAGCGGTTCGGTTTGCAACGCGGTCAGGATCGAGGAAATCCCCCCGACAATCAGCCCGCCACGCAACCACACCCGCCAATCAAGCATCAGGCGCGGGGTGAATTGCCCTTTGGTCAAAAACGGCACAAGGATCAGCGCCCCCAGGGCAAACCGGCTCCAGGCCAGAAAAAACGGATGGAACCCGTGGCGCGCCACCAAAAGCTTGCCCGCGCTGTCCCCCATGGGGATCAGCGACATGGCCACCAGCATAATCAGAATGGCCCGTGACATCAGGGCCGCGTCGCGCCGTCTCCTTCGACGATATACTTAAAACTGGTCAGCTGATCCGCCCCCACCGGCCCGCGCGCGTGCATTTTACCCGTGGCAATACCGATTTCCGCGCCCATGCCGAATTCACCGCCATCGGCAAACTGGGTCGAGGCATTGCGCATCACAATGGCGCTGTCCACCTTTTGAAAGAACTCCTCCGCCACCGCATCATCCTGCGTCATAATGCAATCGGTGTGGTTGGAGCCATATTGCGCGATATGCTCAATCGCCCCTCCGACCCCGTCCACCAGTTTGGCGGCGATGATCATATCCAGAAACTCCTTGCCGAAATCATCGGCACCGGCAGCACTTACGCCATCAATCGCCTGCAAACCGGCATCCCCGCGCACATCGACGCCCGCCTTGAGCAGGTCATCCACAAAAGGCGCGCCGTGGGTTTCAAAAAAGGCGCGGTCAATCAGCAGGCATTCGGCAGAGCCGCAAATCCCCGTGCGGCGGGTTTTGGCGTTCAGCACCACAGCGCGGGTTTTTTCCAGATCCGCCGCCGCATCTACATAGATGTGGCAGATAC
>JALWOO010000782.1 GCA_027083485.1 Amylibacter sp.
TTCCATTTTCGAATTCGTCCAAATATCCCCGCCGGAGGCATAAGAGTTTTAATGCCTCCGGCGGGGATATTTATCGCGAATTCGAAAATGGAAAACACACTCACTTGAGGATTGGCGGTTTTTCCGGATCACTTCCCGGGGCTTTGGGGGCAGCAGGTTCCTTTGGCTCTGGAAGCTGCGGCAGATCAAGGCGCAGGGTCACATTGTCAAATTGTTCCAGAACGGAATCACCGCTGTTCAGGAACACCACATCCACGGCGGCATCTTTGTCGCCGGTAAAGGAAACCGCTTCGCCAATGGCCGCGGCCATTTGGGGCTGGGCCTCCTCTGGCGCATCGACAAAGGCCAGAATGGGGGTGCGGGGGCGGCTGTCGTATTCCATTTCACCCAGATAGGCCCGTTTGGCCATTCCAATCATCGCCGCCAGCTTGGCATCGATCGCACCGACCAGGCGTTCGGACATGTTGACCGGCGGATGAAGCGCCACGGGGCGGGCCTCTTGCCGGTCAACATTCTGGCCGAGCATCCCCGAAAGCCAATCCACGGCTTCTGCGGGAATCAGGATGGCTGACGGGGCCACAGCCATGTTAAAAGCCAAGCCAATGCCCTGCCCGGCAAACATCTCGACGATCTTGCGACCGGACATGGCGGCATAGGCGGTGGGTTCTTTGGTAAACTCGCCCATGCGTCCTTGCGTATCAAACACCAGCGCATAGGTGATTCCCTCAAGCGGCAGAAACAGCGGTTTCAGCGTGTCGCCTTCGGGTTCTTCTTCCAGCGCCATATAGAGTTGCGAGCTAATCAAACGCTCGTAGAATTTCAGGCGGGCGGCCTCGTCATCGGGGTTTTCCTGCATGACCGCATGGGCCTGATCCAGAATCGTCATCGTGTCATTCCTTTAGTATCTTGTGCACCCGCGCACGCAGGGCTGGCAGCAATTCCGCCGCAAACCACGGGTTTTTCTTGAGCCAAGCCGTATTGCGCCAGGACGGATGAGGCAAGGGGGTAACGGTGGGCCAATGGTCGCGCCATGCGGCAACGGTATTGGTAACATTGGCCGTTTTCAGGTGCCATTTTTGCGCATATCCGCCCACCAGCAAGGTCAGACGTCGGGATTCATGCTGCGCCAGCGCCTGTGCCTGCCATGTCTGCGCACAGATTGGCGGCGGCGGCAAATCGGCCCCTTTGCTGCTATAGCCCGGAAAACAAAAGGCCATGGGCAGGATGGCAAACTTGCGCCGGTCAAAAAACGTCTCCTGATCTACGCCCAGCCAATCGCGCAGGCGGTCACCGGAAGGATCGGTAAAGGGGCGGCCACTCTCGTGCACCCGCGCGCCCGGGGCCTGACCGATGATCAGAATCGGGGCCGCTTTGGACAGCCAGACCACGGGGCGCGGTTGATGCGCCGTAGCGGTCCTGGCAAAGCGGGCAGCACAGAGCCGGCAAGCCCTTATTTCGCGGGTTAGCTGTTCCATTTCAACAGCATAGAGCATGGATTTACCTGCGGCAAACAGGTTGCTTGACTTTACTTCGATAAAGTTAGAAATATAGTTATATGAAACATGCAGCCCCGAAAAACCTGTCCGTAGAGGATGCCGCCCAGGCCTTTGCCGCGCTTGGCTCCGAACAACGCCTTGGCGTTTTGCAAACGCTTGTGCGTGGCGGGCCGCAGGGGTTGAGCATCGGCGAATTGGGCGAACGCTCGGGCATCACCGGCTCCACCCTGACCCACCATTTGCGATTTCTGACCCATGCGGGGCTGGTAACACAGGTCAAGCGCGGACGTTCTACCATCTGTGCCGCCGTGGCCTATGACATGGCCGAGGCACTTTCATCCTACCTGTTGCGCCACTGTTGCGCCGACACCGATCACAGCGAGCATAATCATGACTGACCACACCGCCCATAGCCATAGCCACGGCAAAAAAGGGTTCCGACTGGACAGGGTTCTAAGCGCAACTGCCGTAATGTTACTGGTGGTCGGGATTTTGGCTCCGGCGCAACTGGGCAGCCTTGTCATGGATGTTCTGGGCGCGCTTTCGCGCACCGGCCTTTTCATTGCCTTTGCGGTTTTTCTTGTGGCCTGGCTCAAGGCAACCGGCGCAGAGGGGCTTGTCTCGCGCGCCTTTACCGGCAATCCGGTGCGCATGGTTTTTCTGGCGGCGGCCGTTGGCGGGCTGGCCCCGTTTTGTGCTTGCGAGGTCATTCCCTTTATCGCGGCTTTGCTGGCGATGGGGGTGCCTTTGTCGGCCGTGATGGCGTTTTGGCTGGCCTCGCCAATCATTGATCCGCCGATGTTTGTAATTACTATGAGCGCGCTGGGGCTGGATTTTGCCATTGCCAAAACCGTACTGGCGGTCAGCATCGGGCTGTTTGGCGGCTTTGGCATGATGATGCTGGAACGCCTGCCTGCCTTTGCCGATCCGCTGCGCACCAAAGCCGCACCAAGCTGTTCCAGCGGCTGTTGTTCCAGCAACAAGACACCGTTCAGCGACAAGCCGGTCTGGACCTTCTGGAAGGACAGCAACCGCATGAAAACATTCACGAAAACCATTCGCGAAAACACGTTTTTCCTGCTGAAATGGATGACATTTGCCTATACGATCCAGATGGTTATGGCCCGTTTTATGCCGTCTGACTGGATTGTGAATGTTTTGGGCGGCAGTGGTTTCAAACCGATTTTTCTGGGGGCCCTGGTCGGGGCACCGGCCTATCTGAACGGGTATGCAGCCGCCCCGCTGGTGGCCGGATTGCTGGAACAGGGCATGTCACAGGGGGCGGCGATGAGCTTTGTCATGGCCGGTTCTGTGGTCTGCATTCCCTCTGCCGTGGCCGTTTGGGCGCTGGTGAAACCCCGGATTTTTACCGCCTATGTGGGGTTTGCTTTTGTCGGGGCACTGCTCTCTGGCCTGATCTGGGCTGCGGTTTCATAGGGGCCAGAAAAACGGAATCAGCAGGCTGGCAAGCAACCCCACGGTCAGGTTCAGAGGGATGCCGATTTTCATAAAATCGGTAAAGGAATACCCCCCCGGCCCGTAAACAAGCGTGTTGGTCTGATAGCCGATCGGGGTTGCAAAACTGGCGCTGGCGGCCACCATAACCGCCACCACCAGCGGGCGCGGATCAAGCCCGAGGCTCCCTGCCAGCGCAATCGCGATCGGCGTAACGACCACGGCCACCGCGTTATTGGAGACCAGTTCCGTCATCACGGAGGTCAGCAAATAAATCGCCCAAACCACCAGAAACGGCGGCAGCCCAAGCAGATAAGGGGCAACCGCATGCGCCAGCAACGCCACCGCGCCGGATTCCTGCAAGGCGGCCCCGATGGCCAGCATGGAAAAAATCAGCACCAAAAGGCGACCATCCACAGAGGCAAAGGCCTCCTCTGCATCAATGGCGCGACTGGTCAGCACCAGCGCAACCGCCACCAGCCCCAGTGCAAAAATCGGGGCGATGCCAAGAGCCGAGAGCAGCACAACCCCCGCCAATGTGGCAATCACCAGCGGGGCGAAATGGCGGCGAAAGGGGCGGGCTTCAGGTTTTGACAGGTTAATCAGGTTCATATCATTGGCCATGTTCTGAATGTCTGCCGGCGCGCCTTCCAGCAACAAAGTATCCCCCACGCGCACCACAATATCCCCCAGATCCGTTCCCAAATTCTGGTTTCGCCGATGCACCGCCAGCGGATAAACCCCATAGCGGCGGCGCAGGTGTAGCCCCCGTAAGGACCGGCCCACCATGCGGCACCCCGGGGAAATCAGAGCCTCGACCATGGTAGTTTCCCTTGAGCCGAGCTTGTCCGCCAGCACCACATCCTTGCTGTCCTTCAAGCCCAGCAATTCGGTAATGCGGGTGCGCAACACCACGCGATCCCCTGCGGCAAGCGTTACTTTCGGGAACTGGAAGCGCAGGGTTTCATCTCCGCGCACCACGTCGATCACCCGCCCGCCATCGCGTTTAAAGGCCTCTACCGCAAAGGGGTTTTGGCCGATCAAACCGGAGTTTTCAGGGATTGCCACCTCTGTGAAAAATCGCATCGTGGTTTTATCGTGCAGCATTTCCGCCATATTCTGGCGCTCTGGTAACAGGCGCGGGGCCACAACGGCCAGATAAGCCGTGCCGTATATGGCCAGTAACACCGCCAGCGGCGTCACTTCGAACAAGGTAAAAGGCGCAAGGCCCGCAGAGCGCGCAACCCCGTCCACCAACAGGTTTGTTGACGTCCCGATCAGGGTCAGCATACCGCCAAAAATCGCCATATAACTCAACGGGATCAAGAGCTTGGAGGCGGGAACCCCCAGCATCCTTGCCATTTGGATGACCACGGGAATCAGCACCACCACCACTGGCGTATTGTTCATAAAGGCCGACGCCAGAAGCGTGAAAACGCCCACCCCTGCCAGCACGGTTTTAGGCTTCTTGCGGCCATGTTTTTCAACCCAGCCAGACAAGCGCGACAAAGCCCCGGTCCGCACAAGTGCCCCTGACAGGATGAACATCGCCGCGATCGTCCAGGGGGCCGGATTGGAAAACACCGCCAGGGCTTTTTCATAGGGTAAAACCCCCGTTAACAGCAGAAAAGCCGCACCGGAGAGCGCAATAACTTCGGTGGGATAGGCCTCGCGGATGAATAGGGAAAACATACCCGCTACGGTAAAAATCGCGATGAAAGCAAACCAGCCTTCGGGAATCAGCGTGCCCAGCATTCAATAGCCCCTATGGTTGTTTGGGACAGTTTGACGCATGCCTTGCGGTGGCTCAAGCCCTAAGAGGGGATTTGTTGGGCCAATTTTCCGCCAAAACGCACGGGTTCACAACGCAGCGCGGCACCGGTTTTGTCATCGGTTTCCACAAATACCCCGCTAAGCGTTGCCTCGCCCTTGGCCGGGGTAAACCGCTCTTTCGGCATCTGGGTAACAAAGCGGCGCAGTGGTTCTGCTTTTTCCATGCCGATCACGCTGTTATAATCCCCACACATGCCCGCATCCGATTGGAATCCGGTCCCTTTGGCCAAAATCATCGTATCCGCCGTGGGCACATGGGTGTGCGTGCCCACCACCAGCGAGGCCCGCCCGTCAAGCCAATGCCCCATGGCCATTTTTTCCGATGTCGCCTCGCAGTGGAAATCCACAACAACCGCATTGGCCATGCCGCCACGCGGGGCCAGTTTCAACGCCTGATCCAGTGCCGAAAACGGGTCGTCAAAGGGGCGTTTCATAAATACTTGGCCTAGCGCCTGCGCCACAAACACCTTGCGCCCGTTCGTGGCGGTGAACATACGTGCGCCTTTGCCAGGGGCTGTCGGGGCAAAATTCAGCGGGCGAATGATGCGCGGTTCATGCTGGATGAATTGCAACATGTCTTTCTGGTCAAAAGCATGGTCGCCCAGCGTGACGCAATCGGCACCGGCCTCCAGCAGCAATTTCGCGTGGGCACCGGAAAGCCCCATGCCATTCGAGGCATTTTCCCCGTTGACCACGATAAAATCCAACCGCCAATCCTTGCGCATGGATGGTAGCTTCTCGGTAATTGCCCGACGCCCCGCGCGGCCCATTACATCGCCTAAAAAAAGAATTCTCATGGCGCGGGCATATCCTGCCCCTGCCCTGCCCGTCAAGCGCTGCTGTTGGCCCAAAGCAACCACAGCTCTAGCAGATAATAACGCCTGCCTCGGTCACGATTGCATCCAGCTGGTGATCCGTTTCATTGCGCGGCACCTTAGGCACCTGTTGTGCGCTATAGGCAAATCCCAAACCGACTATTTCTTTTTGTCCTCCCAGCTGTTCAAAACTACGGTCATAAAACCCCCCGCCATAGCCCAGACGGTAACACTGTTCATCAAAAGCCAGCAGCGGCGTCACCAGAATATCCGGCAGCAGGAATTCACCTGCCGCAGGGACCAAAGCACCGAACGGCCCATCAACCATCACGGTTTCCGGCGTCCATTCACGAAACAGGAGCGGTAGTGCATCGCCCTGTATGACCGGCACACAGATACGTTTCCCCTGCCCGTGCAGAATCGTCATGGTTGCCAGCGGGCTAACCTCTGTACGGATCGGCATATAGGCCGAAATAATCCGGGCATCCCGATACAGCGCCAGCTGCCTCAGCAGGTTCCGATTCGCAGCTTCATCCAGCCCCTGCGCATGGGCCGGTTTACGTGCGGCAAAAGCCGCCTTGCGCGCCTCTGCCTTGAGTTTTGAAATATCAGTCATGGATTAACAGCTAGTGAACAGGCACACAAAAAACCACAAAAAACCGACATAAAAAAGGGAAAAGCGGCGGGCCCACAATCCAAATCCATGGCGCAACCGTGAACGCGAGTTTATTTCCATGAGCCTGGCTAACCAGGTGGGCACCGGATACGATAGGCCAGGACCAGTCGCAGAGCCAGCTCCCTAAAGAAACTTATCGGCCGATGAAATAGGGCGTTACACGAGAAGGGCAGAACCCGCCTGCGGTAAATATAGGGGCCTAACGGAGATCTGACAAGGGTCGCAAATTTGATCACATAACGGGTGGAAGACCTATTTGGCCAAAACCCGCGCACCAGCCGCTGCCGCTTTGATTTCCTCGGCAATTTCATCCGCTTCTTCCGGATGAAAATCAAGTGGCACTTCAACACCATCAGCCTCGATGTACAAACGGACCATACCTTCGGAAGTCGGGCCAATTTGTAAATTTGCCTCGATGTTGCTTTGTTTATTTATGCTCATGAAAGCCTCCATTCCCTGAAATTCAGATTTAGAGCCAGAATGGCACAATTTCAAGCCACATCGCTCTTGCAATCATCCGCGCAGGACGCTAATTGCACAGCCAGTGCCGGCGTAGCTCAGTAGGTTAGAGCGCTTGATTGTGGATCAAGAGGTCCCCCGTTCGAACCGGGGCGCTGGTACCACCGTTTCATTGCAGTTGCAGACATACCCGCTTGCCTGAGAACAGGCTTTGGGGACAAAACATATGGTTTTCTATCCGGTGAACAATTTCGGAGCCGAGCCGTGCAGAAATAACCACGCAATATACTGTTCGGTCAAAGGCTTGGGACGCAGGCTCATAAAGCCTGCATCACTGTAAAACCATCTAATATCCTGACCAGCTTCATCTGCGCTTGCGACAAAACCAAAGCAAGCCATAGGCAACCAGATTTGGCGGAATACCCGCCAAAAGATGACCAGCGTCGTTAGCCTTTTGTTATAGTTTCAACAGAGCTTGTTTAATCGACGTTTGGATGTCGTTTTGCTCTGTTAAGGACGCTTTACAAGCTGTCTTTTTCTGCATTGGACCTGAAGAATCATAAACAGAAATACTTGGAATTGCTTTGACACGGGGGGCACCGCGGTAGCTTTCAGCCAGTACCATGCGGCGTTTGGGAGCCTTGTTTATCGTTTGGTTTATCATTTTTATACTCACTACTTTTTTTTCGGCCATAACATCTAGGCCAAAAGGAACTCGATACGTTGTGGCATACACTCTGCACACGTCGGCGAAATACCATAAATCTTAAAAAGATTAAGTGATTCGCGGTAACAAATTGTCGACGGTAAGGCATCTACAGACATTTCGCGCCACATTCTTCAGGAGATGTCTTTCACAATATGAACACAAAAGGTGCGCACAGCAGCGATTGATCTTGCCCCCGAAACAAACACGAGTTGTTCGGCGACAGCAAAAATCAGCATTACCATCTGTTTTAATTATATTTTCCATTATGAAAAACCATAATTTTCAGAACCACCCATATCTTCAAAATATGCCTATGCCGAGAGGTTCTGAATGTTAACAAATCATAGGAAACAATGAGTTTCCAATCTTAACTTTGTTGAAAAAGTGTAAAATTCAAACCAAACAACCCACTTCTAAGCTATGCTAAACATGCCGCGCCCCATTTTTTTCGACTGATAAAGCGCCTTATCCGCCAGAGCCAATAGGTCATCAACTGCCATGTCGTCCCCCTGCTTGACCACCAAAGCACCGATGCTTGCACCTATCTGACATTTGTGAGCACCAAAACTGATCGGCAATGCAATCTTTTCTATAATCCTGCTCCCGACTTCTCGTAATTGATCCGGAGTGCCAAAATCACTCAAAACGATCACAAACTCATCCCCCCCGACCCGTGCCACGAGATCCGTGCTGCGCGTCTCTGACAACAAAATACGAGACACTTCCTGAAGCACATGATCACCGGCGGCATGGCCATAGGTATCATTCACAGATTTAAAGAAATCCAAATCAATCTGCATAATTGCAAATCCACCAAATGCATTTCGGTCCTGCAAACGTGAAATAAACCCATGCAGCGCCCGCCGGTTATTCAGCCCTGTTAGCGAATCGGTAAACGCCTGTTCCTCGGCCATGGTTTTCGCCCCATCCAGACGGTTGTTCAGGTCTCTGGATGCACTTAAAACCACCGATTGAATTTCTTTCATATAGAGCATTTCACCCATTGAATCCGCGGGGGAAAAGTCCCGTATTTTCAAATTTCGGCTCGCAACAATTTTATGGATGCCGGCACCCAATGAAAAGTTGATTAAAAACCTACCGCCACCAACCAACGGGACACAAACCGCTTTTAAATTATGGTCGGTCAGGCCTTCCAGCCTGGCAATAAGCCCTAGCCCGGTTGCTTTTTCAAGACCCTCCCAGCGACGTAAACCAACCGGGCGACGAAACTCCAGTAGTTCGAAAATATCCTTCCCGACAGGATTGCCCGTATTCAATAATTTGGCGAATGTCGGACCAACATGAATGATCCGGCCCGGATTGATAACCAATACATGAAGCGGCATTAATACGTCCAGCATTTCCAGCATGATTTCAACCGGTTTCCGCGCTTGATTTGCCACGCTTGAGGCGTATTCAACCTTCATTGTTGCACGCGCGGCATGGGTAATGCTTTGCCACCCCAATCCAGTTGCATCAGGGAAATTCCAAACCTGTCCGTATCCAGAGTACCCCTTCGACAAGGTTCGTGTGAAATCACCACAAGTGCGCCATAATCATCCGCCATTCCCCGCAGCAATCCAAGGAAAAAGCTCCCGTAACCTTGTTTGGCAAAACGGTAATGCAACGTAAATTCCTTATCCGAATGCGGGGTAAGCCTCAGATATGGCATGTCCAGATCAGGCAAGGCCATTATTGCACGATCATGGACATCCTCAAGGGAATGCAAAAACTCCTCATATGTATCCCCGCCGAAGCGCAATAATCGCCGCACAATCGCAAGACGCTCTTCCGAGACAGCATATGTGCCGAAATCCTCAAGCAATTCATCAACTGTGCGCCCAATAACTTTGGCAAGTGTCTGCAAAACCCGATCTGTAACGCTATCCTCATAGTGAAGCATGGTTTCAAAGTTGAAATAGGGTAGCTCTGCGCGCAAACATGTTTCCTCCCACACTTCTGCGCCGTAAATATCACGTACAAAACACTGCAACCCACGATTAAACATTCCGTGCATGTATGATCGCCCTTCGTCACTTGTTGTTTCACCTCAAACAACAACAAAAAGGTTAATAATCCACTACTACTCCAGCAGAAAAATGGCATTTCACCGGTATTTAGAGAATACCGCGCATGGAATATGCTCAAAAAATAACCCGGGGCCTGTAACGAATTCTTCACATTTTTCCTCTAAGACACCAGGGAAGGCGCGAACAGTGTGACAAAGGAGACCCAAAATGAATTAAAAACTCACATATTGTAAATGTTGCAGCGAAGGTGCTTCTGAATGGCGGGTACCGTTAATTGCGCGATGCTATCAAGCACAACATCCGCAACTGGATCCAGATCTTCCCGACTTGCCGGACCAGTCAGAACCCCGATGCGGCTCCCCGCTCCGGCGGCACTGCCTGCTTCCAAATCATGAACACTATCGCCAATCACGGCCACAGCAGAACAATCCATTCCCGTTGTTGCGCAAAAAGCATGAATCATCCCCGCCCCGGGTTTTCCGCCATATCCGCTGTCGGAACCACAAACGAATTCGAACAGATCATCAATCCCTGCATCTTGCAGCTGTTTCAACGCGCCATCATGGTAATCGTTCGTAGCCAACCCGATCACATATCCCTGAGCACGCAATTCCAGTAGAAGTTTCCGAAGATCACATACCGGTACATAAGGCAAGCTGGCTACATGACGACGGGCTACCGCATCTACTTGTTCGACAGTGGTCTCTGGTAAACACTCAGCCAGAGCGGCATTTACTTCTTCTGAGGTCGCAATCACGATAAGTGACCCTGCAACAAACTGCTGTTTTTCATAGTCATAACCACAAGATTGTGCCAAACGGCGTTCAAGCGCGCTATCACCTGCCGCCAATTCGGAAATCACACGGTCAAACCATACCCCCCAGGTGCGCGCGAAATCGAATAAGGTGCCATCTTTATCAAACAATAAACCTTGAATTCTCACAGCCTACCCCCTCGGTTTTCTGTCTGTATTGTTCTGTCCCAGATTGTTGCAAAAAATATAGTTGACAACGTTACATATATTCTCCACCTTCGCGCCATGTCTAAAACAGAACCATATGATTTACATGCCGGACCAGGCTATCGTTTGACATTGGCCGCCCGTAAAAACCAGCAGTTTTTCGAGCGGAAGCTTTCCGAATTGGGGCTAACCCGCCAAATGTGGGCCATTTTGATATCTGTTGGGACGCGCAACATAACTTTGCCCGGTGAAATCGCCCAATATATTGGCGTGAACCGAACCTCTGTATCGCGAAGTTTGCGCCAAATGGAAGCGAAAAATTTCTTGAAGCGCAGTGGCGGGACCGATGATCGGCGTACGACTCACATCCACCTGACCAAAATGGGCAAACAGGCACTCAAAACCTCTATGCCAATGGCGCAGGCCGCACAGGACAATTTGCGAAAGCGTTTGAGCGAAGCAGAAGTTAAACTGCTTTCCGATTTGCTGGATAAATTGCTTGCGGGCGACACAGACACTATTTCCGGTCTTTAGTAGTGGCAAAACTACGGTCATACGCAAATCGCGCGGTCCACCTCGGACCTTATCCACTGGAACACTTGCACCGTACCAGCCAGCAGCCTGATTGGCATAATTTCCCCGCTTTTGAACCGGTGTCATTCAAAAACCCCGCAGCCCCCTTATCAATCGTCAATGCCATGGGCGAATATCAGGCGATGATGGATGCCATTCGGGATGGTGCTGTCAAAGCAGAGCTTGCGGATATTCCCGAAGACCCGAAAGAAAGGGCCGAACACCTCAAGGCGTTTGGCTATTATTGTGATGCATCCATGGTTGGCATTTGCGAAATCCCAAAGGCTGCACATCTGCCAAACACGGTTCAAAATCCGGATGTTCACCGTCTGGCCCATCGGCTGCAAAACGGGCAATCAAAATCGGTGGCGTCCGGTGTGGAGTTTGTACAAGCAGCCATCAAGCGGGCCAGGAAGGCTCCG
>JALWOO010000783.1 GCA_027083485.1 Amylibacter sp.
GGGAACACACCGGCGACGGTAACCGGCTGTTTGATCAACGCCTGCGCGCGGAAAATCCGGAATGGGGCGTGCGGGATGTGGATGAATTGCTGCTTTACGCCGTCAATGCGGGGCTTGAACTGGACCGGCTGTTATTAATGCCCGCCAATAACCGGCTTCTGGTTTTTCGACGGGCGGCATAGGTCCTGACCCTAAGGGGGGCGCTGCCCCCGGCCCTGCGGGCCTCCCCCGGGATACTTTAGGAAAATGGAAATCAGAGCGGCGCAAGCGCTTTTTGCAAAGCCCCGTAACCGGTGAAACGGCGCTCCAGAGGCAGGCCGAGTTTTTGGGCGCATTCTTCTGCTTTGGCATCAAGTTCGGGGTTATTCGTCTGCGCCTGATAGATCAGTTTGGTGTAATTGCCAAAATACATGTCGCGCAGCTCCGGATGCCGGTCCAGACCCATCGGCTTCCACACAAAGGCATCGAATTGTTTGACCAGAAAATCGGTCAGATAAAAGGCGGTGACTTCTTCCCCCGCCTTTTGCGCAAAGGCTTCGTTACCCTCGTAAAAGCTGTAACAATGGGGGCCGGCGATCATATCAACGCCCAGTTCCCGACATTTGGCCTCTAACAAACCGCCGGTGCCACAATCCGCATAGGCTACAAAAATGCGGCTATATTGTGCCTGTTTTTCCAGCACAGTCTTTTCCACTGCCCCGACAATTTTTTCCGGATACAAATGGTAATTTGCCGGCAGGCAGGTCAAATCCATATGGTCCCAGCCATTTGCCGCCACCAGAGCAAGGATTTCCCGCGCCAGCGCCCCGCAGGCCAGAATCAAAACACGCCCGACCTGTTGGCCGGGCGCGTCCAATCCTTTCTCGGTCAAAATATCATCCGAGATTTGCATAGGTCAGGCAGACATCCGGTTGTGCTTTTTCGCAATCAGCTCCTTGGCCGTTTCAACAGCAACAGCCGCATCACGGCAATAGGCATCCGCGCCAATCGCTTTGCCGAACTCTTCGTTTAACGGCGCGCCACCAACCAGCACGATATAGTCGTCGCGCATGCCCTTTTCGACCATGGTATCAATGACAACCTTCATATACGGCATGGTTGTGGTCAAAAGGGCAGACATGCCCAGAATGTCGATTTCGCCTTCTTCCATGGCCTCGATATAGTTTTCAACAGCGTTGTTGATCCCCAAATCGCGGACTTCGAAACCGGCCCCTTCCATCATCATGGTGACAAGGTTTTTACCGATGTCGTGAATGTCTCCTTTGACGGTTCCGATCACCATATTCCCCAGTCGCGGCGCGCCGGTTTCAACCAGCAAAGGTTTCAGGATATTCATCCCGCCCTTCATCGCATTGGCCGCCAGCAACACTTCCGGCACAAACAGAATACCGTCGCGAAAATCAATGCCGACGATGCGCATACCTTCAACCAGAGCTTTGGTCAGCACGTCATAAGGCGTCCAGCCGCGTTCCAGCAGAATATTGACGCTCTCTTCGATTTCCTCCTTCAGGCCATCGTAAAGGTCGTCATGCATCTGAGGCACAAGCTCGTCATCGCTCAGTTCTGCAAGGATGATATCTTCTTCTTCGTCAGACATTGAATTTTCCCGAATTAATGCGACAGGCGCATGCAAGTTTTTATAAATCCAGTTCTACCGGTAATTAGCGTCTTAACTGCATAATTTACGACACTGGTTTGGATTATTGCGACCAATCCGATGTTATCCACGGCGGCGGCGGCGTTGGCGGGTCGGGGTTGGCTGATCACCGGTTCCATCGTTTTCGGATGAAAACGGTCCCATCCGTGCAGTAATTTCCTCAAGCGATGGTGCTTCCCCCATTGGCTGCGTATCCAGAGCTTTGCGCATGGCCCGCAGGTGATCCGGCAAAGTACCACAACAGCCCCCGATGATTTTAGCCCCGCAATTGCGCGCCATGACCGCATATTCGCCCATCAATTCCGGCGTGCCGTCATAATGGATATGGCCGTCATGGTATTTTGGAATGCCCGCATTGCCCTTGGCCACGATGGGCAAATCGGCCCCGGCCTCACGAAAGCCAAGCACCGTGCGCAGCAAATCGGACGCGCCGACCCCGCAGTTGGCCCCGAATCCCAGCGGCTGATGGGTCAGCCCCTTGACCATTTCAACCATCGCCGCAGAGGTCACACCCATCATGGTACGCCCGGCCGTGTCAAAACTCATGGTCCCGACCCAGCTGGCCCCCACATTGGCAATTGCTTCGGCGGCGGCGGCGAATTCCTCGGGGGCGGAAATGGTTTCCACCCAGAGCAGGTCAACCCCGCCTTCGAGCAGCCCCGTGGCCTGTTCTTCGAAAATTTCAACCGCACTGGCATGGGACAAGGTGCCAACCGGCTCCATAATATCGCCGGTCGGGCCCATGGAGCCGGCCACAATAATCGGGCGATCGGTTGTGTCCGCGACCTCGCGACCAATTTCCGCCGCTATTCGGGATAATTCCCGCGCGCGGCTTTGGGCGTTATGCAGCTTGAGCCGCGACGCGTTCCCGCCAAAACTGTTGGTCAAAAACAGATCCGACCCCGCATCCACCGCATTCTGGTACAAGGTGCGGATTCTGTCCGGGTGCTGATCGTTCCACATTTCCGGTGCTTCGCCAGCCTCCAGCCCCATATTGAACAGGTTGGTTCCCGTGGCCCCGTCGGCCAGCAAAAAACCACGCTCGGCCAGCAAATTCATCAACTTTTCAGACATAGTGTCGATCTTTCATCACAAATACCCCCATCGGGGTTTTACAGGTTGTGCCACAAGCATCTTCTTGAGGCAAATTCATAACAATCATAAAGATTATGAGTCGTTTAGGTGTTTGGCCGCCGTGGTTTGAATGCGCTCGATCATCGCGCGCAACCCATTGGACCTCTGCGCCGACAGGTGT
>JALWOO010000784.1 GCA_027083485.1 Amylibacter sp.
CCGCCAAAAACCGGACGCCCGTCCAGCAGGCTGACCACTGGCGCTGTGCTACGATCAACGCCGCAAACAGACCAGGGCATCGGCACACCATCCACATCGGATTGCTCTACTTTCGGCTGCACAAGGCAATTTCCGCACCGCAAATCATTGCCAAACCAGCTCACCACCAGCGAAACCGACCCCACATTCGGCAGATCAAGCGTCATATCCTCCAGCGCATGCACCACATCCGCACTGCCGCGCGCGGTGTTGATATTTGCCGACCGGTTTGCCCCGAATTCACCCGGATAATACACCGGAGTCGTCGCAAGGGAATATTCGCCGGTGCCCGGAATCAGGCACACCCCCTGCACATCCTGTGCCGGATCATCCAGCGTCACATGTTCCGGCTGTGCCTTGCGGAACACCTCGAAATTGAACTGCGGTATCCGGTTGCCGAAAGGTTCCAGATCCAGATCCTCGAACACAACATAACTGGTGCCCCGATAGCTCGGCGCGTTTTCCAGCCCTTCGATAGCGGCAATCGTCGGGTCCGGACCCTGGGATTCATCCCCCGGATAAAATGCCAGATTGACCGAACTGCGCTCGATTTCCTGCCCGTCTGCCCAGATACGCCCGACCTTGGACACTACTCCTTCGCCCAAAGCAAAGGCGATGCTGATGGAATAGGAATACTTGTTCGTCGTCACCTTGGGGCTGCCCGTCGCCTTGCCGCCGCCGCTTGTGGATGTCGTCACGTTCTCGCGAAACTTGGAGGACCAGATCAATTGCCCAGCAATCCGCATCCGCCCCATAACGCGCGGCACCGGCATGCCTTCGGTGACACCTTGCAGGCGAAAGGTTTCAATCCGGCCGGTTTCCACGGTGCGCGAACCGGTCCCCATGATTTTCTGGTCAATCAACCCGCCAATAGACGCGCCAACCGCCTTGCCGATCACGGCTCCGGTCAAGCCTAAAACCGTACCGCCAAACGTGCCACCAAGCGCGGCACCTGCCGCTGAAAGTAGAATAGTCGCCATTATCCCCTCCTGTCGGGAAATCGAAATTGCGCCACAATCCGGCGCGCCCAGGCGGGCGTCAGCGGTGTTTCCACCACTCCGGCACCGCTATAGGCATGAATAATCGTTGCATATCCGCGCGTGTCACCGCCCAGAACCGCCACATGTTTCGCAACCGCCCCACGGCGCATGCGAAACAACACAACCTGCCCCGCCATGCGCGGATCAACAGGCACCGCCTGCAAATGCCGCGCAGCCCCTTGCCACATACGTTCAACCCCGCTGGCCTCGGACCAGTCCGGCGTATAGGCAGGCAGCTCTTCCGGCTCTGCCCCCAACACCTCACGCCAGATCCCGCGCAACAGGCCCAGACAATCCGCCCCCTGCCCGCGCGTGGAACATTGATGCCGGTAGGGCGTCCCAATCCAGCCTCGCGCTGCGGCTAAAACCTGTTTGTCGATGGTCATTGCAAGCGAGCCCCGCCATCCAGATCATCCCCGGCCACCGGATAGGATACGCTCCAGTCTTCGCCCGGCATGTGCGGAAACCCGCGAAAATTTGCAAAATTGCCGAACTTTTCCTTACAAGCCGCCATGGATTTGTCACAGCCCGCATGCAGGCGCAGTGTATCGCCGTTTTCAATGGCAAAACGGGTTTCTTCCCACAGCTCCACCACCCGCGTATTGCCCCGCAGGTCATCCACACGGATCAACGCCTCTGCCCCTGCATTGGCACCGGTTAACCACACCAGCTTGCCATGCAAAAACCACTGATCCGCAAAACCGCTGATGTCCTTGAGCTCAATCACCCGCCGGCCGGACACAAAATCCACCACTGCATCGGTGACAAAACCGGCGGCGTTAATATCAAACCCGCATTTGCCGTCCCCCAAAACCCGATCACACTGGCGCAAATAGGCGCGCCCCACAGGCCGGTTCAGGGCCTCAGACAACCCGCGCAATTCCGCCTCAAAGGCACCGGCCCCACGGCGGATTTCCCCCAACGTCCCGCGAAACAAAAGGGTTTTCTGCGCCGGATCCTGCCAGTTCACCAGCCAGTGCCAAACCTCGGCCCCGTCAAACCTGCCGGTCTCCACATCCAGATCCGTAATCCCCACCGACGACAAAGCCCCCACCGCCTGCGCGTTATCCACCGCCAGACCGGTACTGCTCTCAAGCGCGCTGGCATCCATACCCGAGGCCGCCTCGCACACCACACCATCCACCGTCAGCGCCTTGTCGTGGTCGCTGAACCCGAAAACAACACCATCCGCACGGCGCAAAATCCATGCCCGACACAGGGTCGTTGCCCCGCTATCCAGATGCGCCTGTAACTCCGTTTGAACCTGTCGCATCAGACACGTACCTCCACCACCGGCACCGAGGGAATTTCCCCGGCCTGAAAACTGGCAACGCTGATTTCCAGCCGGTCGCTTTCAAACCGCACCGGCACATCGAAATAAAACCCCGCAGTCACGCGGGCGGCCTCTGGCGGGGGATCGTAAAAACTGACAATCCCCGTGGTATAGTCGCAATCAAAATGACTGCCCTCAAACAGCTGCACATCCTCGACCCCCACATAAACCGTGCTTGCAACCGGCTTGGAAATCTCGCGGCAGTAAACCGCCTCACCGGAGCGATAGTTTTTGCACAGCTGGAAATCCGTCTGCACACTGTCGCCAATCCCGATTTCCTGATCGTCAAAAGCCGGTTCCCGACTGGGCCGCGACGTCTTGTAATCGGCCCAATCCTTCCAGCGGAATCCGAACAAAGGCCCGCGTCGGGCCTCGTAGAATGTCAAAACCTCGTCCAGATCATCCAGCGAGCGCATCGCCACCCCCGCATCATAACGCCGGCGCGACTGCGCCCAGGGGCTGTTGCGCTGCTCGAACCCGCTGTTCAGGGTGACAATCT
>JALWOO010000785.1:0-2159 GCA_027083485.1 Amylibacter sp.
CCTTTACCCTGCGCCTGAGCCGCTCAGGGCGCGATTTGCCGGTGGCGGCAGATGAAACCGCGACCGATGTGCTGGCCAAAGCCGGCATCCCGGTCACCGTAAAATGCGCCAACGGCATTTGCGGGGTTTGCCAATGCGGTCTGGTATCCGGTGCGGTGGAACATCGGGATTTTGTGTTGTCCAGCAAGCAGCGCGAATCCACGGTGATCCTGTGTCAATCACGTGCGGCAAACCCTGACGGGGTGATGGAGATCGACCTGTAATCCCGCCCGAAAAGCCCCTAAGGCCAGTTTGGCACCCCTTGCCCGGGCAGGCTATGCAATGCCTGCATCGGGGTTTCATATGTCAACCCGTTTGCATCACAAAATCCGGTAACATGGTCATCATCCATTAAGATAAAATCCAGCACCGACGCCAGAAAATCACTGTCTCCGGCCCGCGTTTTCAGATCTTCTATTGTGGCTCCGCTGGCCCCGAGGAAAACCGGACGCAGCTCTTCATTTTCGATCAACCAGACCAAAGCCTGCAACCCGATAACCTCTGCTTGTTCCTGTTTCATGTGTTATCCCCAATTTTTTATTAATTTTTCATATTCCGGAAAGGTTTCGTTAACGAATTTCGCGTTCACTGCGGGAAACCCTTTCTTGTGTGCGTAACGTTTACCGTCCGTCACCGGCTCAGTCGATACCGGAGTAGTTCATGCCTGGCAGAATATTTATTATTGATCCAATCGTTACCAACCGCGTCGTGCTCAAGGCACAGTTGGTTGCCGAGTATTTTTCCGTGGATATCGCCTGCGATCTGACCTCGGCACGCAAACGCCTGCGCAACACCCCCCCTGCAGTTATTCTATTAAACTTCGAGGCCGAAGAGGCCTGTGGTTTTTCCACATGCAATACTCTGCGGCAGGATCCCGTTTTGGGACAAATCCCGCGGGTTCTTTTGTGCCGCACCATTGAAGACAGCTTCTGGCAGAGCGCTTACCAACTTGATGTCGAGGAGGTTCTCCCTGTTTTTTCTGATGCAAAACTGCTTGGGTTTCGCCTCACTCAGATTATCCGCCGAAGAGAACAGCTCAGCGAACAGCATAACCGCCAACATACGTTGATTGACATGGGCTTTGCCGAAGAGGGTCTCATTTACCCCCCTCGAAAACCGACCCCGCTGCGGGTGGATTGCACCCATGCACTGCGGGTTCTGGCGGCGGCTGGGACCAACGGGTTGCACCAGATTTTGCAACAGGATTTTGCCTTGGTGGAACTGCTCAACAAACCGATTAAGTCGCCGGTCGTCCAAATCATCGACGAAGCCCAAATGGGGCGTGACAAAGCTCTGAAATGCCTCGGCACCATGAAGCGCGCCAGACAGCACGGGCAAACGGTGCCAAAGCTATTGTTCATTACCTGCGAGTATGATCTGGAAAACCATCGCCGGATCCTGGAACTGGGGGCCGACGACTTTATAGTAACCCCTTATGGTAGCGCGGAACTGGCAACCCGCTTGCGGCGGCTGGCATGGCTGCATCAGGTAAAAACCCAAACTGACAGTGCTGTGGACGCCAAACTGCAACTGGCACTGCGCGATGAAATGACCGGCCTATATAATCGGCGTTATGCGCTGCAATATCTGGATAATCTTGTTAAAACCTCCCGCACCATGCCACGCTCAATCACGGTAATGATGCTGGATCTGGACAACTTCAAATCCATCAATGATTCGTATGGCCATGCCGTTGGTGATTCCGTGATTTGCGAAACCGCGCGCCGGCTTACCCGTAACTTGCGCGGGATTGATCTTGTCGCCCGTGTTGGCGGAGAGGAGTTTCTGGTGGTTTTGCGCGACACCTCCAGGGCGCAGGCCAGCCAGATCGCCAAGCGCATGTGCGCCAAGATCGATGCTCGACCATTCCAGTTTGGCACACCAAAGCAATGTATCTCCACCTCCATCAGCATCGGCGTGGCCCATTATGAAGAAAACGGCCTGTCATCCAAAGATCTGATCCGGCTTGCCGATGACGCTCTCTATCAATCCAAAGGTGCCGGACGCAATCGCGTGACCATTATTCCGCACGCCGCTTAGGGCATTTTTTCATTCACCCCTTCGCACCGGCGCGAGCGCTAAATTTGCGACATCCGGACGCAAGACACTTTGTACGGGTT
>JALWOO010000785.1:2169-11418 GCA_027083485.1 Amylibacter sp.
ATTACATAGGGATCATGATTGAAGAACATCAAAACGCCACTGACCGCACAGCAGAAACCGAAGAACGGCCCTTAAAACCGGCTCTTTTGCGCGGAGCAAAACTGCTGTGCCCGAACTGCGGCACGGGACCGATGATGAGCGGCTTTCTGAGCGTTCACGATCAATGCGAAGTCTGCGGCGAAGAATTGTTCCACCACCGGGCTGACGATGGACCGGCCTATGTAACAATCCTTATCAGCGGCCATATCCTTGCACCATTGATGTTGGTCCTGTTCGAAGTCTACCGACCTGCGCCCTTGCTTTTGATGGTCGGGTTTTCGATTGTTTTTGTAGCCATGGCGCTGTTTATGCTGCCCCGCATCAAAGGCATGTTTGTGGCCTTGCAATGGGCCAAGCGCATGCACGGGTTTGGCGAGCATTAAAGAAGCACACCGAAACGCTGGACAAACCTGTTCAACTGGCCTTATGACAGTTGAAATTTCAGGGAACAGACCAGATGGATAAAACCGCTATTCGTCATGCAGCTACCGTTGTGCTCATTCGTCACGATACGCCGGAACCCAGCGTCTTGATGGGCCAGCGCGGCACCAAAGCCGCTTTTATGCCGAATAAATTCGTGTTTCCCGGTGGTGCGCTTGATCCGGAAGATTCGCAAATCAAACTGGCGAAACCTGTCGATCCGGCATTGTTGGAACAATTGGGAAAACACGCCGATCCTGCCATTGCCGAACCTTTGCTGTTGGCTGCGGTACGGGAGATGTGGGAAGAAACCGGCCACGCTCTGGCCCAGCCGGATCCGTTGGCGCGTGAAATTGCAGCCCGACAGCCAGAAAACTGGCAAGGTTTTTTCAAGCAGGGCTGGTTGCCGGATGCTCGCGGTTTACAGTTCATTTTTCGCGCCATCACCCCGCCGGGCCGTCCCCGCCGGTTTGATGCGCGCTTCTTTTTAGGCGATGCCAGTGCCATAAAGGGCGATCCGGACGATTTTTCGGCCGCTTCTGATGAGTTGGCCCACCTGCAATGGATTCCCCTGTCCAAAACCCGCGAATTTGATCTGCCTTTTGTCACAGAAGTGGTTCTGGCAGAGGTGCAATCGCGCATGCGCTATCCGGAAAAGCAACATTCGGTGCCTTTCTTTACCCACGAAAACGGCATGTCACAATTTCATCGGCTTTAACGGGTTCCTGCTTGCTTAAGTCCAGATTTTACCCATAGTAGGTCCAAAATCAGCTGCCGGATTTAGGACCATGACCCTAAGCGAAGACACTTTCTTTCTCGATCCCGACTTCAAGGGAACGCTGCAAAGCCAAATTCGCCAGATTGTGACGTCGGCAATCCTGTCGCGGCGTCTGTTGCCCGGAGAGCGCCTGCCTTCGTCGCGCAAACTGGCCGAACATCTGAACATTTCCCGGATTACAGTGACTCTAGCGTATCATGAACTGGTGGCGGACGGCTATTTATCAACCCGTTCGCGGTCCGGATATTTCGTCTCTGAATCCGCCCCGGTTTCCGATCTGGACACCTGCAATTCCGGCCCCGTGCAGGACAAAGTCGACTGGGACCGATTGTTACACCGCAATTATTCCGGCTCGATTACCGCCAATCCAACACCGGATTGGCGCCAGTATCCCTATCCTTTTATCTATGGGCAAACCGATCCGGATTTATTCAGCCATTCCAACTGGCGGCTCTGTGCCCATCAGGCTTTGGGCAAAAAGGAATTCGACAGCCTGACCTCCGATTACGGCGTTCGGGATGATCCTTTGCTGGTGGATTTCATCACCCGCCATACCCTGCCCCAAAGGGGCATTTTTGCGCGACCTGAAAATATCCTGATCACCATCGGGGCGCAAAACGCGCTTTGGCTGGTTACGCAATTGTTGCTGCATACGGATAAAACCGCAGCCTATGAAAATCCGGGCTATCCCGGTGTGCGCGAGGTTTTGCGCCAAATGGGGTGTCTGCGCCATCCGGTCGATGTGGACAACGAGGGCCTAGACCCCGGTGATTTGCCAGACAACGTCAATGTGGTTTTCACCACGCCGAGCCACCACGCCCCGACAACCGCCACCATGCCCATGCACCGGCGCCATGCCTTGCTGAAACGGGCGCAACAGGATGATTTTCTGGTGGTCGAGGACGATTACGAGTTCGAAATGAGCTTTCTAAAGCCCCCCTTGCCCGCCCTGAAATCGCTGGATACGGATGGACGGGTGATTTATGTGGGCAGTTTTTCGAAATCCCTGTTTCCCGGATTGCGGCTCGGCTATCTTGTGGGACCAGAACCCTTTATCCGCCACGCCCGCGCCCTGCGCAGCACCGTTTTGCGCCATCCGCCGGGCCATATGCAGCGAACCACCGCCAATTTTTTGGCGCTCGGCCACTATAATTCCCACATCCAGCGCATGAAAGCCGCGTTTTTCGAGCGCCGCCAGATCATGGCCAAGGCCCTTGAGGCGGAGAACCTCGAGGTCGCCGGCAGTGCGAATTTTGGCGGATCAAGCTTCTGGATGAAGGCCCCTGCCCATGTCGACGCGGGAGTCTTGGCCGCGCGCCTGCATGAACAAGGCGTATTGATAGAGGCCGGCGGCCATTTTTTTGAAGGGGCTGAAAAACCGCTGAATTACTATCGCTTGGCCTATTCCTCGATCAAACCCAAGGCCATTCAGGAAGGCGTGCGCCTGATCGGCAAGGCCGTGCGGCAGTATTAAAGCATTTCGCGTTTTCGCTGAGCCACCCCGCATCACCTAACGCGTTGAAATCTATGATTTCAGGCAGCGTTAGGTGATTCAGGCTTAACGCGAAATGCTCTAGGGCGAAAACCCAACTGGTCATAGGGTGTTTTCGTCTGGCCCTATCCAAGCCCCCGACAGGTTGCTATGCCGATAGCAAACAACCCTGAACTGGTGCCAGCATGAGCTTTTTATCTTCCCGCCCGATTACCTGTCCCGCGTCCCTGTTGAAATTGGCCAAAACCCGCCCCGCCCCGCGCGTGGTGATCGCACAGGCCGGGGCCAGCCTACCCATGCAAGCCGCCCGCCAAGCCGTCGCCGAAGGTATCATGACCCCTGTTTTTGTGGGTGACCCGAAGCAGATAGCCAAACAGGCCGCAGCCCTTGAGTGGGATATTTCCGCGTATCCACAGGTTGCCGCCAAAGACGAGTCCGAAGCCGCCAACAAAGCCGCCGCTCTTTGCGGGGCTGGCGAGGGTGATGTGTTGATGAAAGGCCACCTGCACACAGATGTTTTCATGAAATCCATCCTGTCGCGCGCCAATGGTCTGCGCACGGAAAAGCGGCTGGTGCATCTGTTTCACATGTCGGTTCCTGATGCCGACGCTCCCCTGATCCTGAGTGACTGCGCGGTAAATGTTGCCCCTGATATGGCCACAAAAAAGGCGGCTTTGGGCTATTGCGTCGAAATGTTGCAGATGGTGAAAGCAGGGCGCCCGAAAATTGCAGTTCTGTCGGCAACAGAAACCCCGATTGCCTCTGTGCCTTCTTCTATGACGGCAGAGGAACTGATGCATTGGGCCAGACAGGAATATACGGATGTTGATGTCGTGGGGCCTTTGGCATTAGACCTGATACTCAGCATTAAATCCGCTGAAATCAAAGGGTTGTCAAATAGTCCGGTTGCAGGAAAGGCAAATGCCGTGATTGTGCCGGATATTGTTTCGGGCAATGTTTTGTTCAAATCCCTTGTCTATCTGGCCGGTGCCTGTGCTGCGGGAATCGTTATGGGGGCCAAGGTTCCCGTGCTTTTGACAAGCCGTGCTGACCCGCCTCAGGCACGGCTGGCATCGGTGGCACTGGCCGCAATCATGGCAAGCGCCACAAAAAAGCCATGACTCGCCAAACCAATTCAATTATACGCATATGAATATTCAACTATATGACACGCGCTATCGCAGCGCCCAGGGAAGAATTCGGAAAGCAAGCGCCAAATGACTGTGCACCAGCCCGATCTTGATACCTCTGCGAAGGTATCGGACGAGATCCGTAAAACCACCTGTTACATGTGTGCCTGCCGTTGCGGCATCAATGTGCACATGCAGGATGGCAAAGTTAAATACATCGAGGGAAACCGCGATCATCCGGTGAACAAGGGCGTGCTTTGCGCCAAGGGTTCCGCCGGGATCATGCAGCATTATTCCCCTGCCCGACTGAAATCCCCGATGAAACGGGTCGGCGAGCGCGGCTCTGGCGAATTCGAGGAAATCAGCTGGGACGAAGCATTCGACATCGCGGTCAGCTGGCTGAAGCCGGTTCGGGAAAACAATCCGGAAAAACTGGCGTTTTTCACCGGCCGCGACCAATCCCAATCCATGACCAGCTGGTGGGCGCAGAATTTCGGCACCCCGAACTATGCGGCGCATGGCGGTTTTTGTTCCGTTAACATGGCCGCTGCCGGCATTTACACCATGGGCGGCGCGTTCTGGGAATTTGGTGCGCCCGACTGGGACCGCACCAAACTGTTTATGATCTTTGGCGTGGCCGAAGACCATGATTCCAACCCGATCAAAACCGGATTGAGCAAGGTCAAAGCCAACGGAGGCAAGATCATTGGCGTCAACCCGATCCGCTCCGGCTATAACGCCATTGCCGATGAATGGGTGGGCATCACACCGGGCACCGACGGGTTGTTCATCCTGTCGATGATCCATGAATTGCTCAAGGCGGGCAAAGTGGACGTGGATTACCTGCGCCGCTATACCAACTTGCCGCAATTGGTAAATACTGTAGAGGGTAGCCCCGAATTCGGCCTGATCCTGCGCGACGCCGATGGCAAGCCTCAGGTTCTGGACCGCGCCACCGGCAAGCTTGTGGCCTTTGATACGCCGGGCGTCATGGCGGACATGGCCAACGGATACGAGGTTGACGGCAAAACCTATAAACCGGCCTTCCTGGTGATGGCTGAAAAATACATGTCCGACGAATACGCCCCTGAAAAGGCCGCCGAACGGTGTGGCATTTCGGCAGAGCGCATTAAAACCATCGCGGCCCAGCTGGCCCATACCGCCTTCGAGGAAGAGATCACCATTGATCAGCCCTGGACCGACTGGAAAGGCGAAAAGCACGACAAAATGATCGGGCGTCCGGTTGCTTTTCACGCCATGCGCGGAATTTCGGCGCACTCCAACGGCTTCCAGACCTGCCGCGCCCTGCATGTGCTGCAAATCCTGCTGGGTTCCGTGGAATGCCCCGGCGGTTTCCGCTTCAAGCCGCCTTACCCGAAACCGGTTTCCGCACACCCCAAACCCCATATGGGTGTGACCCCCGGCGGGCCTCTGAACGGGCCGCATCTGGGTTTCGTACAAGGGCCCGAAGATCTGTTGTTGAAAGAAGACGGGTCCCCTGCCCGCATCGACAAGGCCTTTACCTGGGAAAACCCCATGTCCAGCCACGGGCTGATGCATATGGTAATTTCCAACGCTTATGCCGGTGATCCGTATAAAATTGACGTTTTGTTCATGTATATGGCCAATATGTCGTGGAATTCGTCGATGAATACGACCGAAGTCATGAAAATGCTGACGGACAAGGATGAAAACGGCGAATACGTGATTCCAAAGCTGATCTACTCCGATGCCTATTCTTCGGAAATGGTGGCCTTTGCCGATCTGATCCTGCCGGATACAACCTATCTGGAGCGTCACGATTGTATTTCGCTGCTGGATCGCCCGATCTGCGAGGCCGATGCTATCGCCGACAGCATCCGCTGGCCGGTTGTAGAACCGGACCGCGATGTGCGCGGCTTCCAGACCGCGCTGATCCAGCTCGGTGTGCGTCTGGGCCTGCCCGGTATGACCAAAGAGGACGGCAGCGCCGTTTACGAGGATTACGCCGATTACATCCAGAACCACGAGCGCCGTCCCGGCGTCGGCCCACTGGCCGGTTTCCGTGGCAAGGACAAAAAAGGCAAAGGTCGCGGGGAACCGAACCCGAACCAGATTCAGGACTATATCGACAACGGCGGTTTCTGGATCGACCACATCCCTGACGAAGGCACCTATTTCAAACCCTGGAATGCGGCCTATCAGGAATGGGCGGTTGAGCGCGGGATTTTCGACAGCATTCAGCCCTATGTGTTTGAAGTCTATAGCGAGACGGTTCAGAAATTCCGCCTTGCCGCACAGGGCCACGGAGAGCATCAACCCCCGGAACACCTGCGCGCGCAACTGGATATGGTCATGGATCCGCTACCGATCTGGTATGAACCGTTTGAACAGACAATCGTGGACACGGACGAATATCCAATTCACGCCCTGACCCAGCGCCCGATGGCGATGTACCATTCATGGGGAACGCAAAACGCCTGGCTGCGCCAGATCCATGGCACCAACCCGATGTATGTTTCCGGCGAAATCTGGAACGAACACGGCTTTGAAGAAGGCGACTGGGCTTGGGTCACATCGGTTCACGGTAAAATCAAGGTGCCTGTGGTCAAAATGGATGCGCTGAATGGCAAAACCATCTGGACATGGAACGCAATCGGCAAACGCAAGGGCGCTTGGGCGCTGGATGAAAAGGCACCGGAGGCCAACAAGGGCTTCTTGCTGAACCATCTGATCCACGAGTTGCTGCCTGCCAAAGGCGACGGTATGCGCTGGGCGAACTCTGATCCCGTCACAGGACAAGCAGCCTGGTTTGACCTGCGCGTCAAAATCGAAAAAGCCGATGCCGGCGATGGCGTGACACAGCCAGACACACCAGCACAAAAATCACCTGTGGGCCGCGGTCCGCAAAACGTCACCTATGGGGAGGAATTTAAAAAATGACCACTCTACCTGCCTCCACCGCCAAGAAATTGGGTCTGGTGATTGATCTCGATATTTGCGTGGGCTGCCATGCCTGCGTGATCTCCTGCAAGGAATGGAACACCTCGAATTACGGTGCGCCGCTGTCGGATATGGATGCTTACGGGGAAAACCCGGTTGGCACATTTCTGAACCGTGTGCATAGTTTCGAGGTCAAATCCGAGGGATGTAATGCACAAACCGTACATTTTCCCAAATCCTGCCTGCATTGCGAAGATGCGCCCTGCGTCACGGTTTGCCCAACAGGGGCCAGCTATAAACGTGTCGAAGACGGCATTGTTCTGGTCAACGAAAGCGACTGTATCGGCTGCGGGCTTTGTGCCTGGGCCTGCCCTTATGGTGCGCGCGAAATGGACGCCGCCGCAGGGGTCATGAAAAAATGTACCCTGTGTGTGGATCGTATTTACAACGAAAACATTCCCGAAATTGACCGCGAGCCCTCCTGCGTGCGCACCTGTCCGGCCAAGGCCCGCCACTTTGGCGATTTTGCCGATCCGGACAGCAATGTTTCGGTGATGACCCGTGAACGCGACGGCATGGAACTGATGCCGGAACTTGGCACCAAGCCGGTAAACCGGTATCTGCCACCGCGCCCCAAAGCCGATATTTCCGGCGACATCGATATTCTGGCACCATTGTTGGCACCAGTTCCTGAAAACAAGGGCGGCTTTATGGGCTGGCTCGACAAAGCTCTGGAGGCAATCTGATGCACCCGGCACCTTCAGTAATCCTGTTTACAACACTCTCCGGCCTTGGCTTTGGTATGTTGTTTTTCCTCGGCATTGGCATTCCGGATGTCTCCGGCTGGACCGCCTTTGGCTATTTCTTCATCGGCTACGCCTTGGCCGTTGGCGGGCTGTTGTCCTCCACATTCCACCTTGGCAACCCGCAGCGCGCCATGAAAGCCTTCAAACAGTGGCGCTCCTCCTGGCTGAGCCGCGAAGGCGTATTGGCCGTTTTGTCCCTGACAATCATCGGGATTTACGCCGCAGCCCTGATCTTTCTGGATATGAAACTCCCGATTGTGGGCATTATCGGTTCGGCTCTGACCGTTGCAACCGTGTATTGTACCGCGATGATTTACGGACAGATGAAAACCATACCACGCTGGAACCAGTTGCTGACCCCGGCTCTGTATCTGGTCTATATGTTTGCAGGTGGCGCGTTGTTGACGCGTCAGGTGCCTTTGGCGGCCCTGCTGCTGTCCTTGGCAACTCTGGTGCAGATGCTGCACTGGGTGATTGGCGACAAAGCCTTTGTTAACGCTGGCTCAAACATTGGCACGGCAACCGGCCTTGGCAATCTTGGTCAGGTGCGTTTGCTCGAATCCCCCCATTCCGGCACTAACTATCTGCTGAAGGAATTCGCATTCGAGGTCGGGCGCAAGCATGCGGCCAAGCTGCGCATCATTTCGGTCCTGTGCATCGGGCTGCTGCCGGTGATGATCCTGTCCTTCTCCACTGGCGGCTATCTTGCGATCCTCAGCGCATTGGTGCTGCATATGATCGGCCTGTTTGCCTCGCGCTGGTTGTTCTTTGCCCAGGCAGAACATGTGGTCGGTCTCTATTACGACAAACACCGCCCATAAATCGGATTTACCAAAAGCAAAAAGCCGCGTCAGGGAACCCCTGGCGCGGCTTTTTTGGTGTGTGATGCGACCGGAATGACGAGGGACGAGCAGGTCATTGGCACAAAATAGTGGTGGAATTTATTTCTCCTTGAACTCGACCACTAACTATTCACACATTTGGTGCCTAAGGCACCGCGACTTGGAGGGGAGCCAAAGCTCCTTGGTGTCGAGAATTGTTATCTTGCATAAACCCCTTGTTTTCCAGCCTACATTCGTGAAACGACACCAATTCTTCGCCAAACGGCCCAACAAAATAGATTGCATTTTTCACGTTTCGTGAAATGCACCACCCAAAATCAATGTGCATTTCACGAAGCGCCACAAGAACAGCAAGCCGATGCCATAAAAGCGATAGGCGTTTGTCATATTTTAACCTTATTGGCTGCATAACCCGAAACAGGAAATAATTACTCATAGATTCGGAAAATCGATATGCACTCCCATATCAATCTTGTCTTCTCCCAACGCGACCGCACGGTGCTGCATGCCTTGCCGGCTGTTTTGTGGATGGCCAGCTGCCTCTATGCCATCCTGACCCAGCTACAGGCCCTGCCCCCCGGGCTGAGCGCCGACAGTCCGGTATCCCTGATCAATGCCGGCGTGCTGGCAATGTGCATATTGCTCAGTTATCCGGTTTACCGACTTGCCTATATTTCCCTAAAGCGGGTCTATCCCGATTGGCAGCCCACGCACCTGATGGCAATTGTGTCTTTGGCCTTTGTCGGGCTGGGCGGGGTATCGCTTGTGGCTATGTATCTTTTGATTGATACCACATCCGGCCAACTCACCCCGATCAACA
>JALWOO010000786.1 GCA_027083485.1 Amylibacter sp.
GGGCGGGTGATTTTCAGGGCATCTTCGTGGGAGACGCGGACCGAGCGCAGCTCGTGGCGAAAATTGTCAGCTTCGCTTGACAGATCTTTCACTTTGGGGCGGGCTGGGTTTGCAACTCCGCGCAAGCGGCGCTCTGCTTCGGTTGCGGCAACGGCTGCCTTGAGGCGCTCAAGCGCGTTCGAACGACGTGCATGGGCAGGTTTCGCAAGCTTGGAATTTGTGGTTTCCAGCAACCGGTCCAAGGCTGCGTCTTCTTGCTGGATATCGTCCTGGTCGCGTGTTTCCCGAGCCTGTGCGGTAGGGGTTTGCTTGGGCGTGTCTGATTGCGGGGTAATGTCTTCGGTGATTGCTGCAGCAACCTTTTTTACCGCTTGTTTGACATCGGGGGCTTTGACCGGGGCCTTTGAAGGTGTCGTTTCTTCCAGATCTGCATTGCGCAGAATTTCAGCGGCCGGCTGGCGCGGTTCGCTTTCGGCCGGCTCCAAGGCAGAACGGCGCGAGGCGAACATGGTGGGTTCTACAAGCGTTTCATCGGGTTGTACCGATGATTTGTCTGCTTTGATTTCGGGTTTGGCCGCAGGGCGCGGCGCAGGTTTGGTTGCGCTGCGTTTGGAGGCGAAAACCGGGAAATCGTCAGCAGCAGCCTCTTGGGGGGCTTGTGCGACCTTTTCCTCTGCGACCTTCGGGGCGGTCGGTTCGGCGTCGACAACGGTTGCCTGACGCAGAACAATACCGTCTTCGTCTACTTCGGCATCAATCCGGTTCGGGTTCGCATCTGCTGCAATGCGGTGCAACGTATTGGTGTCAGGTTGCAAAGGCTCACCGCCAAAATAACGGTCCTCTGCGGCTAATTTGCGGAAATATTCGGCAACGAGCTGCATGGTTGTAAAAGGGTCGTCAAACCCTTCCAACTTGCAGGAGAATGTCCCGTAGGACACCGTCATGATTTTTGCTATCGAATCCATATTACACTCTATCCTACTACTCACTAAACGTACCAACTATGGTTAATTTACCGAGTCTATCGGTAGATTCCTAAGGAAAAACTCTAAAAAGACTATGAACAATACTGAATTTTTCCTGATTGGCGCGAAAAGGGAACCAATGTGAATAACTTGATACGAATTGTTGAAAGTGTTGAAATTGTGGCACTTTTAGGCGGTGGAGCCTCAGAAAAGTCAGAATTATTGCGGGTGTTGGCTTTGGCTCCGCGTCTGTTTTGCGCTGATGGTGGTGGCAACATTGCGCTGGAATGGGGATTGCCTCCCGAAAAAGTGATTGGGGATCTGGATTCCGTTGATCTTGGGAAAATGGAATTTGCCGGCATTGAAACCGTCTTTATTGCGGATCAAAACAGCACTGATTTTGAAAAATGTTTGCGGGTGATTTCGGCCCCTTTGATTATTGGCGTTGGTTTTTTAGGGGGGCGGTTGGATCATCAACTGGCGGTGCTGAATGCGCTTGCCAGAAATGCAACACAGCCGGTGGTTATTGTGGGGCAAGGGGAGGTCTGTTTTCTGTGCCCGCCGGAATTTACTTTGGCATTACCTAAGAATACCCGATTTTCACTTTTCCCCCTGGCCGAGTCCCGCTGTGAAAGCACCGGTTTGATCTGGCCTTTGGACGGATTAACCCTGTCGCCAACCGGACAGATTGCCACCTCCAATGCAGCTTTGGGGGGTGTTTTACAGATCAGGGTTTTGAGTGGGGCCGTGGTTTGCATTTTGCCGGATCGGTATCTGGAAGACGTGGTATCGGTTTTTATTGATTGACGAGTCAATCAAAATAAGTCTAGCTGGCGAGGACATTATAAAGGTGCCCTCATGCCCAAAATCGGAATGGAACCCATTCGCCGCAAAGCCCTGATTGACGCCACCATTGGCGAGGTCGGGCGCGTTGGATCACTGGATGTAACGGTCGGCCAGATCGCCAAACGGGCAGGAATGTCTTCGGGGTTGGCACATCATTACTTTGGCGGCAAGGAGCAGATTTTTCTGGCGGCCATGCGGGAAATCCTGACCCGTTTCGGGGCGCATGTGCGGGCGGAACTGGAACAGGCGCAAACGCCGATGCAGCGGTTGAACGGCATTGTCGCGGCCAGTTTTCACGCCGACAATTTCGCCCCCGAAGTGGTCGCTGCCTGGCTGACCTTTTATGTACAGGCACAAAAATCGCCGGACGCGCGCCGGTTGCTGCGGATCTATGCACGTCGTTTGCACTCCAATCTGGTGTTTAACCTGCGCCCCCTGAGCGCACGGGCGGACCATATTGCGCAGGGGATGGCCTCAATCATTGACGGATTCTATCTGCGCCATGCGCTGCAAGACGGGGTGCCCGATCGCAAAGCCATGCAGGCATTGGTGATGGAGTATCTGGAATTGCAACTCGCGCAGGAGGCCCGCCCATCGGTACCTCTTGCCTCGGGATGAGTGGAGGCAGGGACATGGACGCGGATTTTATCATTGTCGGGGCGGGGTCTGCGGGCTGTGCTATGGCCTATCGTTTGTCCGAAGACGGGCGCAACAGGGTGTTGGTGATTGAATTTGGCGGCTCCGATGTGGGGCCTTTCATTCAGATGCCCGCGGCGCTGAGCTATCCGATGAATATGAAAACCTATGATTGGGGTTTTCAAAGCGAACCTGAACCCCATCTTGGCGGACGCAGATTGGCAACGCCGCGCGGCAAGGTGATCGGGGGGTCTTCCTCGATCAACGGCATGGTGTATGTGCGCGGGCACGCGCGGGATTTCGACCATTGGCAGGATGTCGGCGCGACCGGCTGGAGCTATGGCGATGTGCTGCCCTATTTCAAACGCATGGAGAACTGGCATGATGGCGGCCATGGCGGGGCTGTCGACTGGCGGGGCAATGACGGGCCTTTGCATGTGACACGGGGGAAACGGGATAATCCGCTGGTGCAGGCCTTCGTTCAGGCGGGGGCGCAGGCGGGCTATCCGGTGACCGGGGATTATAACGGGCATCAGCAAGAGGGCTTTGGCCCGATGGAACAAACCGTCTGGCGCGGGCGGCGCTGGTCTGCGGCCAATGCCTATTTGAAACCGGCGTTGAAACGGGACAACTGCCAAATCACGCGCGCCTTTGCACGCCGGATCGTGATAGAGAATGGCCGCGCCGTCGGGGTGGAAATAGAGCGCGGCGGCAAGATCGAAGTGCTGCGTGCAGCCCGCGAGGTGATTATAGCGGCCTCCAGCATCAATTCTCCCAAGCTTTTGATGCTGTCGGGGATCGGTCCGGCGGCACAGTTGCGCGACCACGGCATAGAAGTAATCGCGGATCGGGCCGGTGTCGGGCAGAACCTTCAGGATCATATGGAAATGTACATTCAGATGACCTGCACCCAGCCGATCACCCTGTTCAAACACTGGAACCTGATTGGCAAGGCCATGATCGGGGCGCAATGGCTGTTTGGCAAAACCGGTCTCGGGGCCTCCAATCAATTTGAATCGGCGGCTTTTATCCGCAGTCGGGCGGGGGTTGATTATCCGGACATCCAGTATCATTTCCTGCCGATCGCGGTGCGATATGACGGGCAGGCGGCGGCAGAAGGGCACGGGTTTCAGGCCCATGTCGGCCCGATGCGATCCAAATCACGGGGCGAAGTGACCCTGCGTTCGGCGGACCCGCGCGAGGCACCGCGTATTCTGTTTAACTATATGTCCAAAGAAGAGGACTGGCAGGATTTTCGCCGCTGCATCCGCCTGACCCGCGAGATTTTCGCGCAAGAGGCGTTCAAACCCTACGTGGGCAAGGAAATCCAACCGGGCAGCCATCTGCAAAGTGATGCAGAGCTTGACGCAAGCATTCTGGAACATGCCGAAAGCGCCTATCACCCTTGCGGCACCTGTAAAATGGGCGCGCTTGAGGATACGATGGCGGTGGTGGATCCGGAATGTCGGGTGATCGGGGTGGATGGTTTGCGCGTGGCGGACAGTTCGATTTTCCCGCGCATCACCAATGGAAACCTGAACGGCCCGTCCATCATGGTGGGCGAAAAGGCCAGCGATCATATCCTTGGGCGCAAAGTTTTGCCGCGCTCCAATGCACAGGTCTGGATGCATCCGGATTGGCAGGGGCGGCAACGCTAAATCAATCAAACAACCGAATATGGGCTTTGATCTGGCCGTGATCCGAGGCGAGCTTGTTATAGGGGGCCTCTGGGTGGGAACCGTCGGTAATATGGTCGTTATAGACGCTGAAATATTCCATTTCCCCAAGGGCCTTATTATTGTCCGGATGGAAATGACGCGATAACAGGATTTGGTCGATGCTCTCGTAAACGCCGCCAAAGGCAGAGGTATACACCATGTCGCGCAGGCTCTTGCGCACGAAAAGCTTCTCGGCGCTGACAAGTTGTACCCGTTCTATATCGGCGCGGATCTGGGTGTTTTCCGCATCGCTATAGCGATCGTTTTTCTGCTGCGCATCATGGCGTCGGATCCAGGCATAGTTTTTGAACGGACGCTCCCCCGTGATCACAGCAGAAGATACCGCATTGTCGCTGTCGTTCAGATCGCCCAGCACCATCACCGGTTTGCCGGCTTCCAGTTCATCCACGATCAAGGCGCGCAGCACGCTTGCCTCAGCAGTGCGGCGCAGCATGGCGCGCAGCTCGCCGATGGCGCGGCCAACGGGGTTATAGGCGGTCAGATCTGCCTCGGGGGCGAAATCGGCCCCTTCAGGACGGATAAATTCGCCAAGCTTGGATTTCAGGTGACAGTTGAACACGGTGATAACTTGCCCGCCAACGGGGATGCGGGCCTTGATGATCGGGCGCGACAGGCGGGTGAGGGTGAAACTGCCGGCCTGGCCGCCGCCAAGTTCGGGAAAATCAATGGTCAGGGGATGCGCCAGTTCCTGAATCACCTCTGGCGTACCGTCAAAACCGAAACGCGACAGGATCGCAAGGCCCGGACGCCGCTGCCCGGGTTCGCCGTCAAACAGGTTGGGGGCGAAAAACAGCCCTTCATTTCCGTAGGCTTCATAAAGCAGCTTTTCGAAAATCTTCTTGCGGTGATATCTTTTGGAACGGTCAGGAATCACATCGGCATTGCTGGCAGTGCCGCGCGCGTCGGCCTCTGCGATCACGGCTTCAAGGGCGGGGCGTTCGAATATTTCCTGAAATCCGACGATATCGCTGTTCATTCTTAACAGCTGGTTGGCAAGCCAGTCCTCTTTCCAGGCATGTTCTTCCGGCGTGTATTCCTCAAACCGGTAGTATTCCCGAGAAGCGGATATCAGGTTCTTTACGTTGAAACTGGCAATGCTGAATTGTGTCATGGGGTGGTTTCCAGCGCGATTTCAAACATCGGGCGATCCACATTACCGCCAGAAGCAACAACGATCACATGTTCGCCTTGCAATTCATCACTGTGAAACAACGCACCGGCAAGGGCGGCGGCCCCGCCCGGTTCAATAACGATCCTGAGCCGGTCAAAGGCAAGCGCCATGGCCTGCAGACATTCATTATCGCTAACCACAACCGCCGGCGCACAAAGGCGCTGCATCAGCGGAAATGTCAGTTTCCCGGGCGAAGGCGTGATAATAGCATCGCAAACAGACCCGTTTTTTGCGGGGTTAACCTCGATCTTGCCCGATTTCAGTGACCGGGCCA
Organism: Amylibacter sp.; assembly: GCA_027083485.1. GTDB lineage: Bacteria > Pseudomonadota > Alphaproteobacteria > Rhodobacterales > Rhodobacteraceae > Amylibacter. Next base: position 5,632 of record JALWOO010000786.1, read on the forward strand.
CATCGTCAAAATTTTCCGGCTCGCAGGGGTGCACGCGCATGGCGGAGGCATCGGCCTCCAGTGCCAGCGCTATGCCCGAGGTCAATCCACCACCGCCACAGGGAACCAGAACATCGGCGTCTGTAACGCCTTCCTTTGCCGCCTGTGCGGCGATTTCCAAACCGGTCGTGCCTTGTCCGGCAAGCACATAAGGGTTGTCGAAAGGTTTGATAAGGGTCAGGTTACGATCCTTGTTATATTTGGCTGCGACTTCGTCACGGTCTTCGGTGGCGCGGTCAAACAACACCACCTCGGCCCCAAGGGCGCGGGTGTTTTCGATTTTGATGGTTGGCGCGTCGCTGGGCATGATGATGACGGCCGAAATCCCGTGGCGGGCAGCGGCAAGCGCCACGCCTTGGGCGTGGTTACCCGAGGAAAAGGCTATGACACCGCGTTTGCGGTCCTCTGGGGAAAGGGCCGAAATCGCCGACCATGCACCGCGAAATTTGAACGAACCGGTGTGCTGCAAACATTCCGGTTTCAGCCAAAGCTTGCGCCCGGCGATTTCATCCAGAAACGGCGAGGACAAAAGCGGGGTTACACGGGCCTTGCCTTTGATGCGCTCGGCTGCGGCGCGGATCATGGTGATATCGGTCATTGTATTTTCTCCAGCCATTTTGCAATCACGCTCAGGCTTTCTGGTTCATCAAGGAAGGGAATATGGCCTCGGTCCGGGACTTCAGCAAAGATCATATCGGGGCGGCGTGCCTGCATTTCGGCGACGGTATCGCGCGATAACAAATTGGAATTCGCCCCGCGCAGCAGTGCCAGCGGCAGGCCTTGCATGGCGTCAAAAAACGGCCACAGGTCCGGCGCATCTGCCGTGAGCGTGCCAATCACCGCATCGCGCAATTTCGCATCATAGCGCAGCGCCAGCCCCTCAGGCGTTTCAAAATACTGGCCGGAAACCTCGGCCAGCCAGCGCTCATAGGGCACATTGGCAAATTCGGGCATCACACGCGGCCGGTCGGCGGCGGCCTCTGCAAAAGTCTTATAGGCCGGTTTGCGGCCGATATAATCGGCGATCAGCGCAAGGCCCCTGACATCCAGCACCGGCCCGATATCATTCAGCAACACGCCGGAAAGACGGTTTTTGGCGGTCATGGCCAGCACCATGGAAATCATCCCCCCGCGCGAGGTGCCGATCATTGCCGCCTTGTCCAGTTCCAGATGGTCCAGCAGTTCCACCACGTCGCGGGCCTCTACGGGGACGGAGTAATTCTGCCAATTCGGGTCATAATCCGATTCCCCGCGCCCGCGATAATCCATCCGGATCAGGCGCACATCTTCCATATGGGGCGCAAGGAAATTGAAATCATTGCTGTTGCGGGTCAGGCCGGGCAGGCACAAAACCGGTGTGCCGGTGCCCGTATCGCTATAGGCCAGCATCAGCCCGTCGGAAGTTTTGAATTTTTTCATCATCGGGTTGCGATCTCGGGTATTTGTGTCAGGTCAGTCAGGATTTTTTGCGGCCGCCATGGCAGGCGCTCCAGTGGATCACCGGCGCGATTGACCCATGTGGTGAAAAAGCCGTATCCGGCAGCAGCCGCAGCGTCCCAGCCGTTGGAGGACACAAACAGCACCTCGGCGCGGGGACAGTTGAAGCGTTTGCCAACCAGATCGTAAACCGATTGATGCGGCTTGAACACGCCTACGCTTTCCACGCTTAAGACATCGTCCAGTACGTTGCCCAAACCGGCGGATTTCACCGCGCCGTGTAGCATATCCGGCGATCCGTTTGACAGGATTGCCGTATTCATACCGGCAGATTTGAGCGCGGCCAGCATGGCGGGCACTTCGGGATAGGCCGCCAGTTCCCAATAAAGCGCAAGCAGCCGTTCGCGCAATTCGCCATCCCCTTGCAGGCCCGTGGCCTCCAGCGCGTAATCAAGCCCGTTTTGGGTGACGGTCCAGAAATCGGTGTGGGCATCGGCCACGGCGCGTAGCCATGTGTATTGCAGCTGCTTCAGGCGCCAGATTTCGGCCAGCTCTTGCCATTTCGCGGCCAAGGTCTCCCGCCCGGGTTCGCTTGCCGCGGTACGGGCGGCGGCGGATACATCGAACAGGGTGCCGTAGGCGTCAAAAATACAGGTGGTAATCGGCATATGTGAACTCCTTTGGCAAAGAGTGGCACAAGCGAAAAGGAAGGGAAAGGGCCGGTTGTGTGAAAGTGACCAGCCCTGAGGGGATTATACCTTGTGGTGGATTTCCGGCACAAAGGTCTGGTCGTCCATGGGCGGGCGCACATAGCCCTGTTGTGGCGGGCGTTTCTCCAGCACGATGGGTTCGGGTGTCGTGTCCTCATAGGGAATTTGTGACAGCAGATGATTGATGCAATTGATCCGCGCGTGTTTCTTTACATCGGAATTCACCACATACCACGGGGCCTGTTTGATATCGGTATGGGCGAACATGATGTCTTTGGCTTTGGAATATTCCACCCAGCGTTTGCGGGATTCCAGATCCATCGGCGACAGCTTCCAGCGTTTTGTCGGCGTAACCAGACGTTTCTGGAACCGGCGTTCCTGTTCTTCGTCGGACACGGAAAACCAGTATTTGATCAGGATGATGCCCGAACGCACCAGCATACGTTCAAATTCGGGGCAGGAGCGCAGAAAATCCTGATGCTCTTCTTCGGTGCAAAAGCCCATGACCTTTTCCACGCCCCCGCGATTGTACCAACTGCGATCAAAGATCACCAATTCGCCGGCGCTGGGCAGGTGGGCGGCGTATCGCTGGAAATACCACTGGGTTTTCTCGCGTTCGGTGGGGGCGGGCAGGGCAACCACGCGGGTTATGCGCGGGTTCATCGGTTCGGTGATGCGTTTGATGGTGCCGCCCTTGCCGGCAGCATCGCGTCCTTCAAAGATCACCACGACCTTCAATCCCTCGCGTTTGATCCATTCCTGCATCTTGACCAGCTCGATTTGCAGTCGGGCCATTTCCGCCTCGTATCGGGCATTGGAGATTTTCTTCTTTGGATCGCGTGTCTTTTTCGTTTGTTCGGACATGTTCAGGCTCCCTGTTTGTTATGCGGGCAGGCTACACGCATAAGCGGAGTTTGCATTTGACGAACATCAAGGGGGCGGTGTTTTATGGTCGTTTGACAGATGATTTTGCAATGAATTCGCGAGTTTCTGAAAATAGGACCCGCGCGGATCACTGCTGCGCCAAACCAGGGTCAGGTGGCGGCCAAAATCGCTATCGGCGACAGGACGGATTTTGATCAACGCTTCCATGGCGCGCATGTCGCTGACTGCAAGCGCTGGCAATAGCGCGCAGCCTTCGCCCACGGCCACCATCTGACGCAGCATTTCAAGGCTGGAGGCCACGCGGCCGCTGTCTTTGGCCGGCAGATTGCACAGGGCAAGCGTTTGATCGCGTAGGCAGTGTTCGCGCGACAGCATCAGCAGATCCAGCCCGTCAAGGTCGTGGGCGGAAATTGGCGCGTCGCTCGCCAGCTTATGGCCAACAGGGCAGGCCAGCACAAAGGGTTCAAAATAGAGCGTGGCGCTGGCAATGTCGGGCTGTTCCGAAGGAGCCGCAATCAATGCCACGTCAATTTTTCGGTTCTTGAGCAGGGCCATCAGATTATCGGTGGTGTCCTCATAGGGGTGCAACCGCAGATCGGGAAACCCGTGCCGCAGGGCAGGCAGGGCGCGGGGCATGAAATAGGGGCCGATGGTGGGGATTACTCCCAGATGCACATCCCCCATCAAGGGATTGGCCAGATTGGCACCGATTTCAAACAACCCGCGGGCCTGTGCCAGAATATCATCGGCTTTTTGCAGGATCAGGATACCTGCCTCAGTCGGCAGGACCTGACGGCCTTGCCGTTCAAAGATTTGCACGCCCAGCAGGTGTTCCAGTTTTTTGATCTGCTGGCTGAGCGCCGGTTGGGAGACGCCGCAAATTTCGGCGGCACGTACAAAGCTGCGGCTTTGGCCGATGGTGCTGGCGTATTCCAGATCGCGCAGGGACAGACCGGTAACATGGCGAAGGGGCATTGCTTATCCATAATAAATAGTTATGGCAACAATAATAACGTTAACTTTTACCTATTTCAAGACATGTTGTACGCCTGATGAGAAGTTAACACACAGGAGAGATACCATGACACGCAAGAACGGATTGACCACAGCCTTTGGCGCACCGGTGCCCGATAACCAGAATGTTATAACAGCCGGCAAGCGCGGCCCGATGTTGCTGCAGGATGTGTGGTTTTTGGAAAAACTGGCGCATTTTGACCGCGAAGTGATCCCCGAACGTCGCATGCACGCCAAAGGGTCCGGCGCATACGGGACGTTTACTGTGACCAATGACATCACAAAATATACCCGCGCCAAATTGTTTGGCGAGGTGGGCAAGCAGACCGATCTGTTCGTGCGGTTTTCCACCGTGGCGGGTGAACGTGGTGCGGCAGATGCGGAACGCGATATTCGCGGCTTTGCGGTGAAGTTTTACACCGAAGAGGGCAACTGGGATATGGTAGGTAACAACACGCCGGTGTTCTTCCTGCGGGACCCGTTGAAATTCCCCGATCTGAACCACGCGGTGAAACGCGATCCGCGCACCAATATGCGCTCTGCGGATAACAACTGGGATTTCTGGACCAATCTGCCCGAGGCCCTGCATCAGGTGACTGTGTTGATGAGCGAACGCGGCATCCCCGCCAGCTATCGCCACATGCACGGGTTTGGCAGCCACACTTTCAGCTTTATCAACGCGGATAACGAACGGTTCTGGGTGAAATTCCATTTCGTCAGCCAGCAAGGCATCAAGAACCTGACCGATGCCGAGGCCGCCGAGCTGGTCGGCAAGGACCGCGAGAGCCATCAGGCTGATTTGTTCAATGCAATCGAGGCTGGCGATTTCCCGAAATGGACCCTGAACGTGCAGATCATGCCCGAGTCAGACGCCGCCAAGGTGCCCTATAACCCGTTTGATCTGACCAAGGTCTGGCCCAAGGGGGATTATCCGCTGATCGAGGTCGGGGTAATGGAATTGAACCGCAATCCGGAGAACTACTTTGCCGAGGTCGAACAGGCGGCATTCAGCCCTGCCAATGTGGTGCCGGGGATCAGTTTTTCACCGGATAAAATGTTGCAGGGCCGTCTGTTTTCCTATGGCGACACCCAGCGCTATCGTCTGGGGGTGAACCACAACCAGATTCCGGTCAACGCCCCGCGCTGTCCGTTCCATTCCTATCACCGCGATGGCGCGATGCGGGTGGATGGCAATCAGGGGGGGCGTATCGGATACGAGCCGAATATGCACGGCGAATGGGCTGAACAGCCGGATTATTCGGAGCCGCCTCTGTCCATCGACGGGGCTGCGGATCATTGGAACCACCGCGAGGACACGGATTACTATTCCCAGCCGCGCGCCCTGTTCCAATTGATGAATGACGCGCAAAAGCAGGTGTTGTTTGAAAATACTGCCCGCGCAATCGGACCGGCCAGAATTGAAATCCAGCACCGCCACATCGAGAATTGCAGCAAGGCCGACCCCGCCTACGGGGCCGGTGTGGCAAAGGCGCTGGGCATTGATCTGGCCGAGGTCAAAGGGCTGTAGGGGCAACCCTTCACACGCCGGTCCTTTGATCGAACCAGCCGGAGAAATCCGGCTGGTTTTTTATTGTTACAGGTTTTCCGGCTGTGGCATGCCCAGCACGTGAAAGCCGCCGTCCACATGGATGATTTCGCCAGTGGTGCAGGCGCCTGCCTCGGAGG
>JALWOO010000787.1 GCA_027083485.1 Amylibacter sp.
AATCCTGTTGGCCACGTTTCCGTGGACTTCGTTGTTAACCTTGTTCTGTTAGACCTGCAACTGGTGAAGATTAAGTAAAATTTGCAGAAATTTGCTCAAACGCGCTGGCGGGCTGGTTTTCCCGGCATAAATTGGCTATAGCAGCGGCAGTTGATTGAGGATTGAGCGGTCTGTGATGGGTGATATCTTGGTAAGAGGACTGGCTGTTTCTGTGGCGGCTTGCCTTGTTTTCGTGGGCACGGTGGAGGCTGGCAGTATTGTCAAGTCCAGCAAATCCCGTTCGCGTATCTCCCAAAAGGTTTCGCGGCTGATTGATAAGCGGCTGGCAAAACAATACGATAACTCCTCCCGTTTGCTGCCCAAAAACAACCGGCTGGAATTGGTTCCTCGTTACAACGGGAATTACAAAGGTGTCTATAAACCCATGGCCGAGGCCGCTGCGCGCCGTTACGGGGTGCCGGTGGATTTGTTTAATCGCCTTGTGCAACAGGAAAGCCGCTGGAACCCTCGGGCGAAATCTTCGGCCGGCGCGATTGGTCTGGCGCAGTTGATGCCGGTTACGGCGCGCAAACTGGGGGTGAACCCGAATGATCCGCGCCAGAACCTCGAAGGGGGCGCGCGTTATCTGAAACAGCAATACAACCGCTTCCGCAGTTGGCGGCTGGCGCTGGCGGCCTATAATGCAGGGCCGGAAGCCGTACAAAAATACAATGGTGTGCCGCCCTACAAAGAGACCCGCAATTACGTGAAGGTGATTATGGGGCGCTAGGTGTATTTTACCGCGCCCTTGACCCTTTGCGGAATTCCCGTATGTTCCTTGAATGTTCTTTAATTGTGCTTGGCTTTCCGTGGCGGATATCCTAAGGGAGGCCAAGTTTTGGGGTGGATAAATGGCCGAGCTGAAAAACATCGAAATCCGTGGGGCGCGCGAGCATAATCTTAAGTCGATCGATGTGGATATTCCGCGCGACAAGCTGGTGGTGATTACCGGCCTGTCCGGCTCGGGCAAATCCTCGCTGGCGTTTGACACGATCTATGCCGAAGGCCAGCGCCGCTATGTGGAGAGCCTGTCCGCCTATGCGCGCCAGTTTCTGGACATGATGCAGAAACCGGATGTGGACCACATTTCCGGCCTGTCGCCGGCGATTTCGATCGAACAGAAAACCACCTCGAAAAACCCGCGCTCTACGGTGGGGACCGTGACCGAGATTTACGATTACATGCGGCTGCTGTTTGCCCGCGTCGGCACGCCCTATTCACCGGCCACCGGCCTGCCGATCGAGGCCCAGCAGGTTTCCGAAATGGTCGACCGGATCATGGCCATGCCCGAAGGCACGCGCGCCTATTTGCTGGCCCCGATAGTGCGCGACCGTAAAGGCGAATATCGCAAGGAATTTCAGGAGCTTAAGAAACAGGGTTTTCAGCGGGTCAAGGTTGACGGTGCGTTTTACGAATTGGAGGATGTGCCGGAACTGGACAAGAAATTCCGTCACAATATTGATGTGGTGGTGGACCGGATCGTGGTGCGTGAAGGCATGGAAACCCGTCTGGCGGACAGCCTGCGCACCTGCCTTGATCTGGCGGATGGCATCGCCATTCTGGAAACCGCCCCAAAGGAAGGGGAGCCGGAGCGTCACACTTTTTCCGAAAAATTCGCCTGTCCGGTCAGCGGCTTTACCATTTCCGAAATCGAGCCGCGCTTGTTTTCCTTCAACGCGCCGGTCGGGGCCTGTCCGGATTGTGACGGGCTGGGGGTGGAGCTGTTCTTTGACGAACGGTTAATCGTGCCGGACACGTCGATTTCCCTTTATAAAGGCGCGCTGGCACCCTGGGCCAAGGGGAAATCGCCGTATTTTCGCCAAACCATCGAGGCCATCGCCCGCCATTACGGGTTTGACAAGGATTTGCCGTGGCGGGATCTGCCGCGCAAGGTGCAAAAGGTGATGCTGCACGGGTCCGGCAAGACCGAGATCAAGTTTCGCTATGACGACAACGGGCGGGTTTATGAGCTGTCCCGCACCTTCGAGGGCGTGATCCCTAACATGCAGCGGCGCTATCGCGAGACGGACAGCAACTGGATTCGCGAGGAATTCGAACGCTATCAGAACAACCGCCATTGCGGCACCTGCGACGGGTATCGCTTGCGGCCGGAGGCTTTGGCGGTGAAGATCGGTGGCTTGCACGTGGGGCAGGTTGTGCAGATGTCCATCGCCGAGGCGCTGGACTGGATCAGCGCGGTGCCCGACAGCCTGTCGGCGCAGAAAAACGAGATTGCCAAGGCGATTCTCAAGGAAATCCGCGAACGGTTGGGTTTTTTGGTGAATGTGGGCCTGAATTACCTGACCTTGTCGCGCGCCTCCGGCACGCTTTCCGGCGGCGAGAGCCAGCGCATCCGGCTGGCCAGCCAGATCGGTTCCGGCCTGACGGGGGTGCTTTATGTGCTGGATGAACCGTCGATCGGATTGCACCAGCGCGACAACGGACGCCTGTTGATAACGCTGAAAAACCTGCGCGATCAGGGCAATACGGTGATTGTGGTCGAACACGACGAAGAAGCCATCCGCGAGGCGGATTATGTGCTGGATATTGGCCCCGGGGCCGGTGTGCATGGGGGCGAGGTCATCGCCAAAGGCACGCCTGCCCAGATTGCCAAGAACAAGAAATCCATTACAGGCCAGTACCTTACCGGCAAGCGGGAAATCCCGATCCCTTCTGAGCGACGTTCGGGCAACGGCAAGAAAATCGTGGTGGAAGGCGCCAGCGGCAACAACCTGAAAAACATCCGTGCGGAATTTCCGCTGGCGACCTTTACCTGTGTGACCGGCGTGTCGGGCGGGGGAAAATCCACCCTGACCATTGAAACCCTGTTCAAGACCGCCTCGATGCGCCTGAACGGAGC
>JALWOO010000788.1 GCA_027083485.1 Amylibacter sp.
CTTTATACATAAGGCTGCGTTTCTTCCATGGCTGGCCGAGAGGCAAACCCCGCTTGCCAGGCAGACAGCTTAGGCCTTTGGGCGCGCCAGTCCCGGTTTGCATGGCGGAAATCCAGATACTCCAGCGCGCAGCCGACCGCTATTTGCGCCATATCCAAAGGGCCGTTCAAATGGCTGATCCAGCGGTTTTCAATCGCATCAAGTGCGCGGGTGATTTTATGCCATTGCGCTTCAACCCATTCCTCTGATTGCTGCGTATCCGGACGACAGCGCCCTTCATAGACCATCAAAACAGCGGCATCCATAATGCCGTCTGCCGTAGCCTCGAGCGTCAGGGTCTCCCAAAGCCGCGCTTGCGGGTAAAGCGGACCGTCAACCAAATCATTCAAATACCGCGTTATCACCCGGCTATCGTATATTGCGGGGCCGTCCGCACGGGACAGGGCCGGAAGTTTTCCAAGCGGATTATGCGCCGTTGGCATTTTTGATGAATCAAGCGGCGTACCGGTAACGGAAACCCGTTCTACGGTTTCTGTCTGGTTTGTTTCCAGAACACAGACCCAACACTTGCGCGCAAAGGGCGAGGCAGAGGCCCAGAATAATTGCATTACACTTTCCTTACCCGAACCCGCCCAAGGGCAGCCATATCGATTTCAAGACCCGGCCCCGCATCCCCCCAACGTACAACACGACGCCAGCGCACGCCGGCATTAGCCTGTTGGGCATCGGTGCATTTATGCGCGCTCACCCCTTCGACAACGGAATCAAGAGCGTCTTCGGTTGCCTGATCTGTTTGGGACAACTGGATTTTGCGCGCGGCGTAATAGGCGGCAAGTGCCACACCGCCATAGCGGACAGCAACAAGGGCAATCGGGGCGAGTGGTAAAGCCATGGGCTGGGTCTCCTTCCCTTCAAGGTAAGGGATCAGAGCGAAAAATCAACCGTTTCCAGATCAGGCCTCATTCGGGAAAAGGGTTATCGGGTCACCGGCCTGCCAAACCGGATACTTTTGCATGATGCTTTGGAAACGCGGCGAGGTGACAAAGGTTTCAAGCCAACCCGCCAATGCGGGCCAATCCTGTGTTTCGAACCAGTCACGTCCGGCATTGGCAAACTGGCGCACAAAAGGCGCAATCGCCAGATCGGCAAGGCTGATATCCGCCCCAAACAGATAGCTGTTTTTCTGTAGACGCTGGTCCAGTTCCTGCAAATATCGGGCCGCCAAGCCCCGTTCATACGCCGGATCAACATCGGTGTAGCGCACGTGATATTTGAACCGGTCCAGATGCGGCTTAAATTCGGTTTCACAGTGCAAAATCAGCTCCTGTGCCGCAGCACCATAACGCAACAATGCCAAAGGGTCGTTCCGGGTGAGCGCCCAAAGCATAATATCGAGGCTTTCATCCACAACCGTGCCATCAGGAAAAACCAGCACAGGCACGGTTCCTTTGGGCGAGGCGGCCAACATGGCGGCCGGCTTGTCCCGCAATACGATTTCCCGCAACTGCACTGTCAGGCCACTGGCCGCGATACCCAACCGTGCGCGCATGGCATAGGGGCAACGGCGAAAAGAGTATAACACCGGATAAGACAAAACATGTTCCTTGGATAAAAGCAGGGCTATCCCTAATACTCGACAACCGCGCGAATGCTTTTGCCTTCATGCATCAGCTCGAAGCCTTTGTTGATGTCCTCAAGTTTCAGCTTGTGGGTGATCATCGGGTCGATTTCGATTTTGCCATCCATGTACCAATCGACAATTTTGGGAACATCGGTCCGCCCGCGTGCGCCACCGAATGCTGTGCCGCGCCAGACCCGACCGGTTACCAGTTGAAACGGCCGTGTGCTGATCTCCGCACCGGCCGGAGCAACGCCGATGATGATGCTCTCCCCCCAGCCTTTGTGTGCCGCTTCAAGGGCGGTACGCATCACTCCCACATTGCCGGTCGCATCAAAGGTATAATCACCGCCCCCGCCTGTCAGCTCTACCAGATGGGAGACCAGATCGCCGGAGACTTCCGTCGGGTTCACATAATCCGTCATCCCGAAACGGGTGGCCATTTCCACTTTGGACGGGTTCAGATCCACACCGACGATTTGATCCGCCCCTGCCAGCCGCAGCCCTTGCACAACGTTCAGCCCGATTCCGCCAAGGCCGAAAACGATTGCCTTGCTGCCGATTTCCACCTTGGCTGTATTTATCACTGCACCAATGCCGGTGGTCACGCCACAGCCGATATAGCAAATCTTGTCAAAAGGTGCATCCTTGCGCACCTTGGCCAGCGCGATTTCCGGCAATACAGTGTGGTTGGCAAAGGTGGAACAGCCCATATAGTGCAAAATCGGCGTACCATCGAGCATGGAAAACCGGCTAGTACCATCCGGCATAAGGCCTTGCCCCTGCGTGCTGCGGATTGACTGGCACAGATTGGTTTTCGGGTTCAGACAGTATTCGCATTCACGGCATTCCGGCGTATAGAGCGGGATCACATGATCCCCCGGTTGCAGGCTTGTGACCCCCGGTCCGACCTCGAGCACAACTCCCGCGCCTTCGTGCCCTAAAATCGCGGGAAACAATCCCTCCGGATCGGCCCCCGAACGGGTAAACTCATCCGTATGACAAATCCCCGTGGCCTTGATTTCCACCAACACCTCGCCAGCGCGCGGGCCATCAAGGTTCACTTCCATAACTTCAAGCGGTTTACCGGCTTCTATGGCAACGGCAGCACGGGTTCTCATGTTTCAACTCCCTTAAATATCTCTCCTGACAATCAGTGCCCAGTTTTCAAAGTCTTTTCAATTGCCAAACACGACAGTTTGGCCTTTCTTTGCGCCTCTTTGTATTTGGTAGAGTTTTGTTAACCCTTTTAGCAAAGACTGGCATTATGATG
>JALWOO010000789.1 GCA_027083485.1 Amylibacter sp.
ACTTTACATGCTATTAGATATTTTTCAACGATTTTGGAATTATTTTTCAGAAAAATTGCGAAACCGCTGAAAGCCGGTAAAATCAGGGCAAGCAATCAAAAGAGACTCCCATGCACAGCCAAAACCCCGTTTTCATTCCCGGCCCGACAAACATGCCTGAAGCCCTGCGCCGCGCGGTGGATATGCCGACGATGGATCACCGCTCCGCCGCGTTTAAGGACATTTTACACCCGGCGCTGAACGGCGTGCGGCAGGTGCTGAAATCCGCGGATGCCGAAATCTTTCTGTTTCCGGCAACCGGTTCGGGTGGTTGGGAAACCGCGCTGAGCAATACGCTTTGCAAGGGCGACAAGGTTCTGGCCTGCGAAAACGGTATGTTCAGCCAGAAATGGATCGACATGTGCCAACGCCACGGGCTGCAAGTCGAGGTGATCAAGGTGCCTTGGGGCGCGGGCATTCCGGCGGACCGGTTCGGGGAAATCCTGAACGCCGACAAAAACCACGAGATCAAGGCGGTGCTGGCCACCCATAACGAAACCGCCACCGGTGTGGTTTCGGATATCGGCGCGGTTCGGGCGGCGATGGACGGGGCGGCGCATCCGGCGTTGTTGTTTGTCGATGGCGTCAGCTCGATCGGGTCGATGGATTTCCGCATGGATGACTGGGGCGTGGATGTGGCGGTTACCGGCTCGCAAAAGGGGTTCATGCTGCCGGCCGGACTGGCGATTGCCGCCTTTAGCGCCAAAGCCGCCGCCATGACAGAGACCGCCACCCTGCCGCGCTGGTATTTCGATATCCGCGACATGCGCGCGGGCTATGCGGTCAACGGCTTTCCCTATACGCCGCCGGTGGGCATGATCAACGGGCTGAAAATGGCCACTGAAATGCTGCTGGCCGAAGGATTGGACAATGTATTCGCCCGCCATGCCCGCATTGCCGAGGGTGTGCGCAAGGCCGTAGCCGCATGGGAGATGCCGCTGTATGCGCAATCGCCGGAGCTTTATTCCAACTCCGTCAGCGCCATCAAAACGCCGGACGGGTTTGACGCCAATGCGCTTGTTGCGCTGGCCTCGGAGAAATACGACACCGCCTTTGGGGCCGGTCTGGGGCAGGTGGCGGGCAAATTGTTCCGTATCGGCCATCTGGGCAGCCTGCCGGATGTGCTGGCATTGGCCGGCATTGCCACTGCTGAAATGTGCATGAAGGATCTGGGCCTGCCGATCACGCTGGGCGCGGGCGTTGCTGCGGCGCAAGAACATTACCGGACATCATAGGAGCCAAACATGTATATCCCCACGCTTGACGATATGAAAACCGCCCGCGAACGGGTGACGCCCTATATCCACCGCACGCCGGTATTAACCTCGTCTTTTTTGAATGAATTGTCGGGGGCCGAGCTGTTTTTCAAATGCGAGAACTTCCAGAAGGCGGGGGCTTTCAAGGTGCGCGGGGCCTGTAACGCGGTGTTTGGCCTGTCCGATGATATGCTGGAAAAGGGCGTGGCGACCCATTCGTCCGGCAATCACGCGCTCAGCCTGTCCTATGCGGCAGGTCGGCGGGGGATTCCCTGCCATGTGGTGATGCCGCGCACAGCACCGCAAGCCAAAAAGGATGCCGTGCGGGGCTATGGCGGGATCATTACCGAATGTGAACCAAGCACCAGCAGCCGCGAAGAGGTATTCGCCAGGGTCGAGGCCGAAACCGGCGCGGAGTTTGTGCATCCCTACAATGACCCCCGCGTGATCGCGGGGCAGGCAACCTGTAGTGCCGAATTGATCGAACAGGTCGAAGGGCTGGACGCGGTGGTCGCCCCGATTGGTGGCGGCGGCATGATTTCGGGCACCTGTCTGACCCTGTCGAACCTTGCGCCCAGCGTCAGGATTTACGCAGCCGAGCCGCTGAACGCCGATGACGCGGCGCGCAGTTTTCGCGCCGGGCATATCATTGCCGATGATGCGCCGGACACGGTGGCCGACGGGCTGAAAGTGCCGTTGAAAGACCTGACGTGGCATTTTGTGCAGAACCATGTAACCGACATTCTGACCGCCACCGAGGACGAAATCGTGGAGGCCATGAAGCTGATCTGGAAGCGGATGAAAATCGTCATGGAACCCAGCAGCGCCGTGCCGCTGGCCACTATTCTGAAAAATCCGGAAACCTTTGCCGGCAAAAAGGTCGGTATCATTATAACCGGCGGGAATGTTGATCTCGACGCCCTGCCATGGATGGAGAAATAACATGAACAAGCATATTAACCTTGATGATTACGATGTCGGCTATGACATCCCCGCCAAACCCGGCATGGATGAAGCGGATATCCAGACGCCTTGTCTGATCCTTGATCTGGACGCGCTGGAACGCAATGTGAAAAAGATGGGCGAGGAATGCAAAAACATGGGTGTGCGCCACCGCGCCCATGGCAAAATGCACAAATCGGTTGATGTGCTGAAAATGCAGGAAAGCCTTGGCGATGCGGTGGGTGTGTGCTGCCAGAAGGTGAGCGAAGCCGAGGTGTTTGTGCGCGGCGGCGTCAAGGATGTGATGGTGTCCAATCAGGTGCGCGATCCGGCCAAGATCGACCGGCTGGCGCGGATGCCCAAACTGGGCGCGCGGATACTGGTTTGTGTGGATGATCCGGAAAACGTGGCCGATCTGGCGGCAGCGGCGCAAAAGCACGGCACCGAGCTGGAATGTCTGGTGGAAATCGACGTGGGTGCCGGACGCTGCGGGGTCAGCACCTCGCAGGATGTGGTGAATATCGCCAAGCGGATCGACAGCGCCGACAACCTGAAATTCGCCGGTATTCAGGCCTATCAGGGTGCGATGCAGCACATGGAAAAATACGAGGACCGCAAGGAAAAGATCGACATCGCCGTGGA
>JALWOO010000790.1 GCA_027083485.1 Amylibacter sp.
TCTACGCCCTACGGAGGGCCGGTGCCCTCCGTTTTTTTGTGCGGGTTTGCCGCGATAATGGCGGCAACCGCAAGCGCGCTGGCAATGGCAAAAACGCTGGCGGTGACGGGCATGCCGAAATGGTCCGAAAACAGGCCGATGCCAAAGGCCCCGAGTGCAGAGCCGCCAAGCCCGACCACGATCCAGATGCTCATCACCCGCCCGCGCATGTCGTCGGGCAGCTCCGATTGAATTTGCGCCTGCATGCCAACCCCCAGATGGGTGCCCGCAAACCCCAGCACCGCAACACTGGCCAGCGCCAGCGCCCAGATATCCGTGGTGCCCAGCAGGGCCAGCGCGCCGATACCGGCAAAGGCTACAATCCTGTTTGACGGCGACAGCGCGCCTTTGGACTGGCTGGCGGGGGCCATCCAGAAGGCCTTGATCAGGGCAGCGGACAATGCACCGGCCCCGACGGCGGATCCCAGCTCGCCAAGGCCAATGGCCTCGTGGCCAAACACCCCGTCTGCGAAAATCGGCAGCACATCCAGCACCCCGCGCAGGGCCACGGAAAAAACCGCCGTGGCAAGGATCACCAACCGCAGTTCCGCCCGTTGCCACAGGTAGCGCGCCCCGCCCGCCATGGCCTGAAAAAAACGCTCCGGTTCTGCCTGATGGCGTTTTGCGCGCGGGGTCAGGCGCGACAACACCAGCAGGTTCGGCACAAAGGCCCCCAGAATAAGGGCGGTGGTTGCGGTGATCCCCAGCCGGTCGATCAGCACCCCGCCAAGCGCCGGACTAAGCAAACGCGCCAGATTGAAATTCAACGCCGCCAGCGCGATCACGGACCCCACATATTCCGGTTTCACCAATCGCGGTCCCAGCGACAGGCGCACCGGATGGTGGCCGGCGGTGATCGTGCCCATGGCAAAGGCAATCGCCAAAAGCGCGGTGCGGCCAAGCAGGTCGTTGACCTCCAGCAGCAACAGCGCCGCCACACAGGCCGTCATGGAAATATTGGTCACAAAGGCCGCCCGCAGCACATTGCTGCGATCCACCAGCACGCCAAAGAACGGCCCGAAAACCACCGTCGGAATCAGGGATACCGCCGCAATCGTGCCGACAAAACTGGCCGAGCCGGTGATCTTCCAGGACAGCCAGCCAATAACGATGCGCAAGATCCACATGCCGTTGACAGCGGCCACGGCACCGGCAAAATAGAGTTGAAACTGTCTGGAACGAAGCGCAATAAGGTTCATAGGTTTTATTTAGGCCTTTGCTGGCCAGAATAAAAGCTTAATCTGTTAACGAAATATTGAGATATATGGCTGATGAATGAAATCACGCAGGGGCTTTACGAGGCTGCAAAGCTGATCTTGACGCTGGACCCGGATTTGCTGGAAATCGTGGGGCTGTCGTTGCGGGTCACGCTGACCGCTGTGCTGATTGCTTCGCTGATCGGGTTGCCGCTCGGGGCGTGGCTGGTGATTAACCGCTTCCGGTTTCGCCGCGCGACGATTGCGGTGCTGAATGCGCTGATGGGCCTGCCGCCGGTGGTGGTGGGGCTGATTGTCTATATGCTGTTGTCCCGTTCGGGGCCTTTCGGGGTGCTGGACCTGCTGTTCACGCCGACGGCAATGATTATTGCACAGGTGATTATCATTCTGCCGCTGATCGCGTCGATTTCGCATCAGACCATTCGCGATCTCTGGGCGGAATACCATGATTTGCTGATCTCGCTGGGGGCCAGCCGCCGCCAGCGGATCATGGCGCTGCTCTGGGACGGGCGGCGGGCCTTGCTGACGGCGATGCTGGCCGGTTTCGGGCGCGGCATTGGCGAGGTCGGGGCGATCATGATCGTCGGGGGGAATATCGACCATTCCACCCGCGTGCTGACCACGGCAATTTCGCTGGAAACCGGCAAAGGCAATTTTGCTTTTGCCATGGGGCTGGGATTCGTGCTGATCGGGCTGGCGGTGGCGGTGAATCTGCTGATTCACACCCTGTCACGGACCGAACGGGCAAGTGTCTGGTAAACTGGACAAAATGTCGGTTCAGGTGGCTGTGGGGCGGACAGTCTGTCCCCTTTGCCGGTATTTTCCGCGGTTTTGATGAAATTGCTTGGCAGGGGAAAAACCGCTCCATAAAGTCGCGCAAACCAGCCACCCATTGATTGCGGAAATATCCCTTGCTGCAAACACGCCTTGCCAAGACCGATTCCATTTTGCCACTGACCCTGTCCGGTGCGGTGGCCAAAGTATATGGCAAAGTCATCGTCGGGCCGATTGATTTAACGGTGGCGGGGCAGGGGACCACGATTGTTTTGGGACCAAACGGATCGGGCAAAACCACCTTGCTGCGGCTGATGCACGGGTTGCAGCGGGTGCGGGGTGGCTCGGTGCGCTGGGCGTTGCCGGACCATGACGCGCGCTTGCGTCAATCCTACGTGTTCCAAAGCCCGATCATGATGCGCCGCCGCGTGGCGGACAGTATCGCCTATCCCCTGATCCTGCGCGGCATGCCCCGCAAACAGGCCCGCGCCAAGGCGGTTGAATGGGCCGTCGAGTTCGGCTTGGGGCAGGCGCTGGAGCGTCCGGCACCGGTGCTGTCGGGCGGCGAGAAGCAGAAACTGTCACTGGCGCGGGCGTTGATTTCGGCTCCTGACATCCTGTTTCTGGATGAACCCTGCGCCAATCTCGACGGCCGCGCTACGCGCGAAATAGAAGCCCTGCTGGCACGGGCACAGGCGGGGGGGACCCGCATCGTCATGTCCACCCACGACATGGGCCAGGCCCGCCGCCTCGCCAGCGAGGTGGTGTTCATGCTGGGCGGAAAAATCCACGAAACCGGCCCGGCAGCGGCGTTTTTCAACGCCCCCAAAACGCCGCAA
>JALWOO010000791.1 GCA_027083485.1 Amylibacter sp.
GTTCTGTAAACGCTCGAAAAGGCGGGCCAGATTGCGGTGCCTGCATTGCTTGAGGTTGCCGCCGATCCGGATCGCCAGTTGCGTTTGGCCGCCATGACAACCCTTGCCAATATTGCCGCAGTGGATGGCGTCTGGCCAAACGAGGCCGGAAACGGTTTGCTGTCCGCCTTGAAAGGGGAGCTGGTGCAGCCGCCGGTCGAAGAAGACGACAGCGAAGAGCTGGAAAACGTCGAAGAAACCGAAGTTCCCGAAGACATTGCGGCCGAAATCGACGCGGAAACGCCTTTGGTTGCAACGGACGCCGAACCCGGCTCCACGCTGCAGGCAATCATGGAAAACAAACCGGATGCTGCCCCCGAGGAAGAACCGCAGGAAATTGTTCTGGATGCGGATCAGGAACGGATGCTTGATGAATTGCGCACCCGTAAGCTGAACAAACGCAAGGTTTCCTGGGAAACCGCTGTTGCGCCATATCTTGATGTGCAACGTTTTTCGGCACGCTTGCTGGGGCAACTGGTTCATGATGATGTGACAGAGGCCCTGATTGCGGCGCTGGATGAAGACATCGACGATGAAACCCGCGAAGGCATTCTGTTTTCTCTGGCGGATCACGGTAGTGCCGGTGGCGAATTGCCGGCCTCTCTTCGCGACGAAATGCTGGCGCTTTTGGCGGATGAAAGCTCGGAAATCCGGGTCCTGGCAACGCGTGTTCTGGGCAATCTGCCGGGTAAAGACATCGTTGATGAGCTGGAACTCCTTTTGGGCCATGACGATCAGCTGGTGCGGGTTGAAGCCGTTCAATCGCTGGAACGTCGCGGTGTCATGAGCGAGGTGCTCAAGGAAATGCTGTGGGATAAATATATGGGTGTGGGCATTGCCACCGCCCGCGCCTTGGCGCGTCTGTTGGGGCCGCAAGCAGTTGATCCTCTGGTGAATTTCGCTGTGCGCCATGACGGGACCTATCGTAGCGACATCGGCAAACTGCTGGCGGAATATGCACCGGATCGCGGCATGGAGCGTCTGCTGGTCTTGCTGAACGACGAAAAGCATCGCGCGCACTGGCTGGTGGCGATTGATGCTTTGGCCGAAATTTTTGCATCCGCAACCCCGCAGGAAACCCGGATGGTTGCCTGAAATTCACCCTGAGAAAAGGACTAAGACCTATGAAGAAAATGCTTACAAAATCCGCCCTGACATTGGCGATGGTTGGTTTGGCGACAATGGCCGGAGCCAAGGGTTACAAGGCCGTAGACGTGGCCAATGGCGGCAGTTTTGTCGGCACGGTTGCCGCAGGCGAGGCCAAGGCCGACACCCGTACCTATACGATCTCCAAAGACCCGCAAATCTGCGGTGAAGGATCGCGCGAGGTTCCTTTTGTCGAGCTGAACGAAAACGGCACCCTGAAAAATGCCGTGGTGTTCCTGAGCAACATCAAAGAAGGCAAAGCCATGCCTGACGACCTGAAAAAGCTGACCCTGACGCAGGAAAAATGTGAATTTTCCCCCGCGCTCGGGGTGATGGCGAACAAGGGTGAATTGACGGCTGTGAACTCTGACCACACGTTGCACAACATCCACACCTATGAACAAATCGGCAAGGCCCGTCGTACGGTAATGAATGTGTCTCAACCCAACGCTGGCGACACGGTGACCAAGAAAATCAAGCTGCGCAAAGGCAACGGCATGAAGGTCGAATGTGACGCCCATGATTTCATGCATTCCTTTGTTTATGTTGCCAAAAACCCGTATTTTTCGGTTGTGGATGAAGAAGGAAATTTCTCTATCACGGATATCCCTGCCGGCACTTACAAAGTGATGATGTGGCATGGCTTTCTGGGCGAAAAGAAAATCGGCGAAATCACGGTTGATGCCGGTGGCGAAGTCAAAATGGATCTGTCCTACTAACCAAATACGGAGCCTCGGCTGATGGAAAACAAGCGCAAGATCAATACGTTTGATATTTTTGTTCTGGCCGGGGCTTTGGTCAATGTGGCCGTGGTGACATTGCTGCTGGGGTACTGGCTATTACACTGAAAACAACCATATTGGCGGCCTTTGCTGTCGCTGTTTCGGGGGTGGGAGCCTATGCGGTTCTTTCCCCCGCCGGCCCTGATGGCATGGCTTTTGTGCCGGCAGGCAAGGCAACTCTGGGCTATGTGTATTTTACCGGTCTTTATGGGCCGATGCCCTATGATGTGCCCGCCTTCTGGATTGATGAAACCGAGGTCACCAATGCGGATTATCAGGCGTTTGTTGCGGCATCGGGCCATGCGCCAGCGGCTTTTGCCGATGATCCGGCGTTCAACCAGCCGGATCAGCCGGTCACGGGGGTGACCCATGATGATGCGCAGGCCTATTGCGCCTGGGCGGGCAAACGCCTGCCCAGTGAAATCGAATGGGAAAAGGCCGCGCGGGGAACTGATGGCCGGATTTACCCATGGGGGAATAAACCGGATTTGAACCGGGCCTATATAGCCGGAGAAACACCGATCAGTATCGCACGCTATAAGGATGATATCAGCCCTTATGGCGTGCGCGGAATGGCGGGGAATGTGTCGGAATGGGTGGCCGACACACGCACCGCCCGCGCGGGGGTGTGTCGCGATTCAGCGTCCACCCCCCGCGCTGCAACACCGGAAATGTTGAAACTGTTGCAGGAACTGACTGCGGCCAACGGGGGTGTTGTGCCCGCGTTATGTGCTTCGCCTGCTGCCATAGACGAAAGCATTCCGGGCGAGCCTTGCGCCTATATCAAAGGCAACAACTGGAACGGACGGCCCCATATGACGGTGGCCAGTAACCGCATGTGGGATTACACAAATTCGATCGCCGAATTCGTCGGTTTCCGCTGCGCCAAAGACAGCTAAGG
>JALWOO010000792.1 GCA_027083485.1 Amylibacter sp.
GGTTGGTCGGGTACATTTCGGCGGTATCAATAATGTTAACGCCCCGTTCCAGCGCCATATCAATCTGCGCATGAGCATCCTTTTGCGCGGTTTGCGTCCCCCATGTCATCGAGCCAAGACACAATTCGCTGATTTCAATGCCGGTACGGCCAAGGGGGTTCATACGCATGGGTGTTTTCCTTTGAGCAAAAGAAACCGCCCCTTGCACAAACAAGGGGCGGTGGAAAATTATTCAGGATTATGGGCGAATGTAAGCGTAGCCCTGTTCCTGCAACTGAATCAGACGCACGACACCGGAGGGGGTGATCACGGCTTCGCTCATCAGCTTGATGTCCTTGCCGGCCTTGGCGCTCATTTTACGGTGGGTGTTGCCACAGGCGGAAAAGGTGATTTTGTCCAACTCCAGCGCCATCTTGGAAATCCGGTCGCCCACTTTGGATTTACCCGGAATCAACATTGTCAGACCCGGCCCATAGGCAACCATTTCAATGACAACGGTATCCCCTTGTGATTCATAATATTTGGTTATGTTCATGGCATTGTTCAGCGCCATATTCTGCACTTTTGGATCGCTTTGATCTACGTGAATGGCAACCTTGTGTTCAACACCTGCGGCCACTGCCATTTGTACGCTGAGCAGAACAGCCATCAGTGCTACGAATAGTTTTCTCATTGTTTTCCCCTGTTGAAAAATTGGTTATCCGTTTTTGTGCGCTATTTTTGGCTGCATTTCAACCATTATGGCAGCTTTACGGTTGTGGGGTTTCAAGCAGAAGAGTCACTGCTGAATTATGTGCGCAACGAAAACCTTCCGGTAAGGACAGGCAAGGATCAGGATGCAGGGGCAAGCTGGATCGAAAAGCTTGATCTCGATGCAACAACACTTGTAACACTGAAGGAACTTTCATGACAAAGGCTCTCTCATGGCGATTTCAATCTGGACGCGAATCGGTAATGCGATTGCGGCTCTGACCAAAGGCGAAAGCCTGTCCGATGTGCTGAATACGCTGAAAACCCCGCCGGAACGATCCGTGGCCTTTACCATTGCCGTGATTGCGCTCGGGGCAAAAATGGCCAAGGCGGACGGGTTGGTCACACGCGACGAGGTCGCGGCCTTCAGACAGGTGTTTTTCATTCCGAAACGGGACGAAAAACAGGCGGCCAAGGTCTTTAATCTGGCGCGGCAGGATGTGGCCGGATACGATGTTTACGCCGCGACTGTCGGGACCATGTTCAAAGATGACCCCAAGGTTCTGGAGGATCTGATCGAGGGTCTGTTTTACATCGCCATGGCGGACGGGCACTATCACCCGAACGAGGATGATTTCGTACATGTGGTCGCGCGTAAATTCCACATTGACGAAGACAGTTTTCGCGGGCTGCGCACCCGTTTCGCACCGGATGCGCCACCGGATGCCTATGAAATACTGGGGGTCACACCGGGGACACCGCTAGCCGAAATTCGTGCAGCCTGGCGCAAACGCATTCGCGAAACCCATCCCGATCAATTGATGGCGCGCGGCCTGCCCGAAGAGGCAATCACCCTGGCCACCAAACACATGATCGCGGTGAACAAAGCCTGGGAAGAAATCAACGACCTGATCGAAGAGGTATAGCAAATGCGGCTGGCGACCTATAACGTGGAATGGTTTTCAGCCCTGTTTGATCAAAACAACCGCCTGATCAACGACAACAGCTGGTCGAGACGGCGCGACGTGACCAAATCGCAGCAGATCACGGCCTTGGGCAAGGTTTTTCGCGCGCTGGATGCGGATGCGATCATGGTGATCGAGGCACCGGACACAGGGCGCCATCAATCCGGCGTGGCCGCGCTGGAGCATTTCGCCCGCCACTTTGACCTGCGCCAGAACAAGGCGCTCATCGGGTTTGAAAATGACACCCAGCAGGAAATCGCCCTGCTCTATGACCCGACAAAAATCAGCGCCCGCCATGACCCGCAAGGGCAGGAAAGCCAGGCCGAAAACAGCCCCGTTGCACCGCGATTTGACGGGGTGTTCCGGCTCGATCTGAATGTGGACAATCAACCGGATACGGTAACATTTTCCAAACCCCCGCTCGAAGTCGCCCTGACCCCGAAGGGGGCCAAACCGATGCGGTTAATCGGCGTGCATGCCAAATCCAAAGCCCCCCATGGCGCCCGCAACAAACGCGAAGCGGTGCGCATTTCCATAGACAACCGGCGCAAGCAGCTGGCGCAATGTATCTGGTTGCGCCAACGGGTTGACGGCCATTTGGCCAAAGGCGAGCCGCTGATTGTGCTGGGGGATTTCAACGACGGTCCCGGACTTGACGAATACGAAGAACTGTTTGGCCGCTCTGGCGTGGAAATCGTGCTGGGCAGCGACAAGCCGCGTTCGCAACAACTGTTTGACCCCCATGCCAAGGCACTCATGGCCCCGCGTACCGCGGCTATTCCCACATCGTCACGTTTTTACAATCACCGCGACGATACTTATCTGAATGCGATGCTGGATTATGTGATGCTGAGTGCGGATCTGAACGCCACCACCAAACCGCGCTGGCGGATTTGGCATCCGTTCAATGATCCGGCCTGTTTTCACAATGCCAAGCTGTGCAAAGCCTTGCTAACCGCCTCTGACCATTTTCCGGTGTCGGTGGATATGGAACCGGAAGCGGAAACTGTATCCTAACGCCACAAATGCGCAAAGCTTGAAAACAGCCCCTGCAATTTGGCAAGCAGGCGAATGGCTGGGCCGGAACCCCGGCCCAAATCACCATCGGCCAGCCGTTTTTGCACCACTTCGACAGGGCAAGGCATCCCCGTAACCGGATCCCAATAGCGCGGATAGCCGATCAGCGTGGCGTGGATCAGGGCGGCCAATGGGG
>JALWOO010000793.1 GCA_027083485.1 Amylibacter sp.
CGGTGCCACGGTGCGGATTTGTTCCGGCAGGATTTCCGGCGTCGGGTTGGCCAGCGCAAACACGATCGGCTGTTTGGTCATTTTGGCAACCATTTCCGGTTTCAGCACCCCCGGCCCGGACAGGCCCAGAAACATATCCGCGCCATCAATCACATCCATCAGGGTTTTAGGCTCGGTCCCCTGCGCAAAGGCCGCCTTTTGCGGGGTCATGTCCTCCTCGCGGCCCTCATAGACCAGACCGGCAATATCGCAGAGCCAGACGTTTTCCCGCTTCACCCCCAGCTTCAGCAGCATGTTCAGGCAGGCAATCCCCGCCGCCCCGCCGCCAGTGGAAACGATCTTGATGTCCTCGAACCGTTTTCCCGCCACATGCAGCGCATTGGTCGCCGCCGCCCCGACCACAATCGCGGTGCCGTGCTGGTCATCGTGAAACACCGGAATTCCCATGCGTTCACGGCAGAGTTTTTCGACGATGAAACATTCCGGTGCCTTGATGTCCTCAAGGTTGATCGCGCCAAAGGTCGGTTCCATGGCGCAAACGATATCGGCAATCTTTTCAGGGTCGGATTCATCCAGTTCAATATCGAAACAGTCGATATTGGCGAATTTCTTGAACAGGACCGCCTTGCCTTCCATGATCGGTTTGGACGCCAGCCCGCCGATATTGCCAAGGCCCAGCGCCGCAGACCCGTTGGTCACAACCGCCACCAGATTGCCCCGCGCAGTGTATTTTTCCGCCAGCGACGGATCGCGTTTGATTTCCATGCAGGCATCCGCCACGCCGGGGCTGTAGGCCAGCGACAGATCGCGTTGGTTGGCCATGGGTTTTGTGGCGCGGATTTCCAGCTTACCCGGGCGGGGAAATTCGTGATAATCAAGGGCTGCCTGATTGAGGTCGCTTTTATCGGGCATGGCTATTTCCCCTCGGTTTTAACAAACAGATTGCCGATTTCCTGCGGGGACTCATACCGCCCCGAGGCCAGTGTTTCCTCGATCTGGCCGGCGATTTTCTTGAACGGCTTTTTCAACGCGCCCTTGCTGTAGTCACCGGCATAATGCGCCTTGATCCGGCGCAGGGTTTCTTCGGCATTAGCGCGATTTTCACCCGCCTCCTGTGGCTCCCCGCGCTGAAAGAAAACGCCGGTGGTGTTGCCACAACGGTCTTTGGTCATGTCCACTTCTACCAGCCCCGCCATTTGCGCAACCGCCCGCAATGTCCACGGGTTGAAGTTAAAGATATGCCCGAAATGGAACATGTTGCCGCGACTGTGGTAATGGGTCATCTGGTCGATGTCGGGGACTTCTACATAGATCACGCCCTTGTCCGACAGCCAATCGCGCAACAACGCCAGATAGCGCACCGGATCATTCAGATGCTCCAGCACATGGTTAAGCAGGATCAGATCAAAACTGCCTGCCTCAAACACATCCGGATGAAAATGCGCCGTGGTTACATCAAGGCCCAGTTCGTCTTTGCAGTATTGAGCGTATTCCTTATTCGGCTCGATCCCCTTGGCGGATTTGGCGATCTTCGAGGCCAGATACAGAAATTCACCGGAACCCGCCCCCGCGTCCAGAACCGTGTCCACATTTTCCATCACATCGGCATATTTGTCATAAAAGGCAGCGGCACGGCGAAAATTCCGCAGGATCTGGCGCTTACGCGGTCGGGCCTGCCCCTTGTATTCCACACGGTAATCCTCTGAGTAGAATTTCGCCAGTGTTTCATCATCCGGAATCGGATCATTACGCACCAGGCCCGTGCGCATATCGATCACAGTGCGCAACGGCTTGCCGTGGCGATCCTTTTCCGACACCACTTTCAAATCTTCCGGCTTGCCGATTACCCAATCCATCCTGCGTTCCTTTACCTGCCCCCGCCCGGCATCAGCCCTTGGCGGGTGTTATCAATTTCAGGATATTGCGCGCCGCATCAGGGATGTTGGTCCCCGGCCCGAATATCGCCTTTACCCCGCGTTCATAAAGATAGTCATAGTCCTGTTGCGGAATCACTCCGCCGCAAATCACGATGATATCCTCTGCGTGTTTGTCTTTTAGCGCCTGAACCAACTGGGGTGCCAGCGTTTTATGGCCTGCGGCCTGGCTGGAAATGCCGATAATATGCACATCATTGTCCACCGCGTCCTGTGCGGCTTCCTCTGGCGTTTGAAACAGCGGCCCCACATCCACGTCAAAACCGATGTCGGCAAAGGCTGTGGCAATCACCTTGGCCCCGCGATCATGGCCGTCCTGCCCCATTTTCACCACCAGCATACGCGGGCGGCGGCCTTCGCTTTGCGCGAATTTTTCCACATCCGCCTGAATTTGCGCATAGCCTTCATCGCCGTCATAGGCGGCACCGTATACCCCTGCCAATGTTTTCACCTCCGCGCGGTGACGTCCGAACACCGCTTCCATTGCATCCGAAATTTCCCCGACCGAGGCCCGCGCCCGCGCCGCATCAATCGCCAGTTCCAGCAGGTTGGATGTGCCGTCCCTGGCACCGGCCTCAAGCGCCGCCAGCGCCGCCTTGCAGGCCGCATCATCGCGGGTTGCACGTATTTCCGCCAGCCGCGCCACCTGCGCATCGCGCACGGCTGTATTGTCAATTTCACGGATGTTGATCACCGGCTCGTCCTCGACCTGAAACTTGTTCACGCCAACGACGACTTCATCACCGCGATCAACCGCTGCCTGTTTGCGCGCGGCGGCCTCTTCGATCCGCAGCTTGGGCATTCCACTGGCAACCGCCTTGGTCATGCCGCCGATCTCGTCCACCTCGCCGATAATTTTCCACGCCTCATCCACCAGCTCTTGGGTCAGCTTTTCGATGTAATAGGACCCCGCCAATGGGTCGACCAC
>JALWOO010000794.1 GCA_027083485.1 Amylibacter sp.
CCTTTGATGTCGCCACCGTTGATGTCCAGCAGGTGGTTTACAGCAGCAGATGCCCCGTTCCAGTAGTTAGCCGGATAGTTGAACACGTTGCGGAAAACCTTGCCGTTGGCGGCAGAGGTCCGGCCATACCCCATGGTGTGCAGCGGAATGCCGTCAGCCGTTACTTTCGGGATCAGCTGATAGGTGATACCTGTGGACAATGGCTGATACACCAGCGCGCCCATGCCTTTGGTGGATTCATAGCACTCAACACCTTTTTCGGTGTTATAGCCGGTTTCGCATTCGACAACCTTGGCTTTGACACCACCGATGCCGCCATCACGTTCATTCACCAGCGTGAAGTAATCCGCATAGCCGTCAGCAAACGGAATGCCGCCCGCCGCATAAGGACCGGTACGATAGCTCAGCGACGGGAACACAAGTTCCGCCAGCACAGGGCTTGCCACGGTAAGCGCGGCGGCAGCGATTGCTGCAAATTTAGTCAGTTTCATGTTAATTTTCCTCCCTAACATATCCGACAATTTAAGCACCCGGAAACCGGGTGTATTGAATGACCCCACCCTAATGCGGGAACGGCCAAAGGCGAAGTTTTTCTTTGGTCACACGCCAGAGCGCGGCCAGTCCGTGCGGCTCCACGATCAAAAAGATAATGATCAATGCCCCCACGATCACGAATTCGAAATGCGTGGCAATATCCGTGGCCCAGCCCAATTGCCCGACCATGATATTTTTCAACAGCACCGGAAACAGCACCATAAAGGCCGCGCCGGCAAAGGAGCCGAAAATCGACCCCAGCCCGCCAATGATCACCATGAACAGCAGCAGGAAGGATTTGGAAATCCCGAAGGCCTCGCCCACCTCTGCCGCGCCCAGATAAACGCTGAACAACAGAGCACCGGCCACGCCGATATAAAACGAACTCACCGCAAAGGCGGACAGTTTTGCCCCCAGCGGATTCACCCCGATGATTTCCGCCGCGATGTCCATATCACGAATGGCCATCCAGCGCCGTCCGGTGTTGGAGCGCGTCATATTACGCGCCGCCCAGGCAAGCGCCACAACAAAGCTCAGGCAGAACAGATAGGCCACAAAGGGCTGCACATTCGGGCCGGTGATGTTGAACCCGAAAACTGTGCGTTCCGGTGCGTTGATCTGGCCAGAGGCGGAATAGTTGTAAAACCATTCAACCTTGTTGAACATCCAGACCAGAAAGAACTGTGCCGCCAGTGTCGCCACTGCCAGATAAAAGCCCTTGATCCGCAAAGACGGCAGACCGAACAAAATCCCCACCAGCGCGGTAATCGCACCGGACAACAGGATCACCACAATCATCGACAGATCCGGAAAGCTGGTCATCAGCTTGTAGCTGGCATAGGCCCCCACGGCCATGAAACCGCCGGAACCAAGGCTGACCTGCCCGCAATAGCCGGTCAGGATATTCAGCCCGATGGTGGCAATCGCATAGATCAGGAAAGGCAGCAGAACCGCGCTGACCCAATAATCGTCAATCACAAACGGCACCACCAGAAAGGCCACCAACAGGATCGCATAATATCCCATCCGGTCCAGTTTGAGCGGAAAGGTCTGGTTGTCTTCCGCATAGGTCGTCTTGAAATCACCTGCTTCGCGATAGAACATGGATCAAACCCTCTCGATAATCTTCTCGCCGAACAGACCCTGTGGTCTGAAGACAAGAAACATAAGTGCCAGCATATAAGCGAACCAGTTTTCCGTGGCCCCGCCAAGGAAAGGCGCGCCAATCAGGAATTCGAACATCTTTTCGCCCACGCCGATAATCAGCCCGCCGACAATGGCACCGGGGATGGAGGTAAACCCGCCCAGCATCAGCACCGGCAAGGCCTTGAGCGCGATCAGCGACAGCGAGAATTGCACGCCGGATTTGCTGCCCCACATGATACCCGCAACCAGCGCCACAAAACCGGCAATCGCCCAGACGATCACCCAGATGGTGCGCAGGCTGATGCCCACGGACAGCGCCGCCTGATGGTCATCCGCCACCGCGCGCAGGGCACGGCCGGTTTTGGTGTATTTGGAAAACAGCACCAGCGACGTCACCAGAATGGCAGCAATCACCGCGGCGTAAACATCCAGCGTATCAATATAAAAGCCATAGAAGTTGTCCCCGCCAAGGAAAGCCGTGTGGTCCTCGATCCAGCGATTGCCGCCCTGAGGAATGCCCACGTCCAGCTTCTTGATGTCGGACCCCCACATAAGATCCCCGAAACCTTCCATGAAATAGGCCAGCCCGATGGTGGCCATGAACAGGATGATCGGTTCCTGATTAACCAGATGTTTCAACACCAGTTTTTCCACCAGAAAGGCAAAAACAATCATCACCCCGAGCGTCAGCAAAATCGCGGCAAAGGCCGGTAGCGTCCAGCCGAAACTGTGAAGTTCCGTGCCGAAAATCGTGTTGATCAGGTGCGAAAACGGGATTTGTCCGTTCTGGAACCCCACCAGCGTCAGCGCCGCAAACAACGCCATCACCCCTTGGGCATAGTTGAAGATGCCCGAGGCCTTGAAGATCAGCACAAAGCCCAGCGCCACCAGCGAATACATCACCCCGGCCATCAGCCCGTTGAGGAAAACCTCCACCCCGTAATAGAATTCAGCAGACATTCGTGTTCTCCATCATTTGCGCCAACAGGCAAAAGCGGTTCGGATTACCCATGATCCACCCCCAGATACGCATCAATCACGTCTTGATTGGCCAGCACTTCGGCCGGTGTGCCGTCGCCGATTTTCTTGCCATAGTCCATCACCACCACACGGTCGGCGATATCCATCACCACCCCCATGTCATGTTCGATCAGGGCAATAGTGGTGCCGAATTCG
>JALWOO010000795.1 GCA_027083485.1 Amylibacter sp.
ACTGATCGGGGCGTGGCGCAGTCTGGTAGCGCACCTGTTTTGGGTACAGGGGGTCGTGAGTTCGAATCTCGCCGCCCCGACCAGTAAAATTCTCTTCATTTTTATTCCAATCTGACACTCCGCCCGTGCGGGCGCTTTGAGTCTTCTGCCTATGGTATCGGCATGTATCATTTGGCGGGTGCGCGCCGGGTGCAATATTTTCGCGCGGTTGTATTCCCTCCGGTCAAAGTATTTTTTTCACCGTGCCGGATACGGTTGTTATCACCTTGTTAACTTTTGATTCTGTGGAAAAACGGCCTGAAATGACCGGCCGGTTTGCGATTTTTTTCAGAACTTTGGCAGGGTTGGCGGGTTTTGCGGATGTCGGGCGCGGGGTGAGGGTGGTTTAAGCGGCGTCTGACACAACGCAGGTCAAGATATAAATGGGCCAAAAGGTCAAAAAAAATCCATTGACCAGATAGGGAAGCTGGTACAATTTGTATGGAAATTGGACGTTCCTACTAGATATAGTGGCTGCGTCCAAGCATTGGGACGCTAACTAAATCGAAGGAATTGCAAGAACGGATTAACCGTTCGGCGTGTATTTCGGTTATTTCTAAAGAACTGGGGCAGTAAATGAAAATTGAGCGGCGATTCACAAAAGAGAATCAGGATGCTTATGCGAGCATTGAGTTTCACAAAACCACTTCGGAGATTCGCAATCCGGACGGCTCCGTGGTGTTTTCTCTGGACGAAGTCGAAGTGCCGAAATCCTGGTCACAAGTCGCCGCCGATGTGATTGCCCAGAAATATTTCCGCAAGGCCGGCGTGCCGACCCATCTGAAGAAGGTCAAGGAAAAGGGTGTTCCCGAATTTCTGTGGCGCTCGGTGCCAGACACCAAGGCGCAAGCGAAATCCGGCAAGATTTACGAGGGCGAGACCTCTTCCAAACAGGTATTCGACCGTTTGGCGGGGACCTGGGCCTATTGGGGCTGGAAGGGCGGCATGTTCGACACGGAATCGGATGCGCGCGCCTATTTTGATGAAATGCGCTTCATGCTGGCCAACCAGATGGCCGCGCCCAATTCGCCGCAGTGGTTCAACACCGGCCTGCATTGGGCCTATGGCATTGATGGGCCAAGTCAGGGCCATCATTATGTGGATTACAAGACCGGCAAGCTGGTGAAATCCAAATCCGCCTATGAACACCCCCAGCCGCATGCCTGTTTCATCCAGTCGGTCGAGGATGATCTGGTCAATGACGGCGGCATCATGGATCTGTGGGTGCGCGAGGCGCGCCTTTTCAAATACGGTTCCGGCACCGGCACCAATTTCAGCTCGGTTCGGGGCGCGAATGAATCGCTTGGCGGGGGTGGTAAATCCTCTGGCCTGATGTCGTTTCTGAAGATCGGTGATCGGGCTGCGGGCGCGATCAAATCCGGCGGCACCACGCGGCGGGCGGCCAAGATGGTGATCTGCGATATGGATCACCCTGACATCGAGGAATTCGTAAACTGGAAAGTGCGCGAGGAACAAAAGGTCGCGTCATTGGTGGCCGGTTCCAAAATGCACGAGCAGCAGCTCAACGAGATTTTCAAAGCCATCCGCAACTGGGACGGGGAGGGCGAAGCGGCCTTTGACCCGAAAAAGAACGCCGGCCTGAAGGCGGCGATCCGCGCGGCGAAAAAGGTGATGATCCCGGAAACCTATGTCAATCGGGTGCTGCAATATGCCAAACAGGGGTTCACCAATATTGAATTCCCCACCTATGACACCGATTGGGATTCAGAGGCCTATCTGACGGTTTCCGGCCAGAACTCCAACAACTCGGTTCGCGTGACCAATGCCTTTTTGAAGGCGGCGCAAAATGACGAACCTTGGGAATTGCTGCGCCGCACCGATGGCGAAGTGGCCAAAACCGTATCCGCCCGCCAGCTCTGGGAAGACATCGGCCACGCCGCATGGGCCTGCGCCGATCCGGGGGTGCAGTATCACGACACCATCAACCAGTGGCACACCTGCCCCGAGGACGGGGCCATTCGCGGATCAAACCCGTGTTCGGAATATATGTTTCTGGATGACACGGCCTGCAATCTGGCTTCGATGAACCTGTTGAAATTCTACAAGGACGGGGAATTTCAGGCGGCTGATTATGTGCATGCCACCCGCCTGTGGACGATGACGCTGGAAATCTCGGTGCTGATGGCGCAATTCCCGTCTCCGCGCATTGCAGAGCTGTCCTACAGGTTCCGCACGCTGGGGCTGGGCTATGCCAATATCGGCGGCTTGCTGATGAATATGGGCTATGGGTATGATAGCGACGAGGGCCGTGCCCTCTGTGGCGCGCTGAGCGCGATTTTGACCGGTGTTTCCTATGCCACATCCGCCGAAATGGCGCGCGAACTGGGGGCCTTTGAAGGGTACGTCAAAAACGCCGACCACATGCTGCGGGTGATGCGCAACCACAAGCGCGCGGCCTTTGGGGAAACCTCCGGCTATGAGGGGCTGGATGTGATGCCGGTGCCGCTGGATCAGGTGAACTGTCCGGATCTGACGCTGGTGGAATTGGCCAAAGCGGTTTGGGAAGAGGCCGTGACCCTGGGCGAGGCCCATGGCTATCGCAATGCGCAGGTGTCTGTTGTGGCCCCGACCGGCACCATCGGGCTGGTGATGGATTGTGACACCACCGGCATTGAGCCGGATTTCGCGCTGGTGAAATTCAAGAAACTGGCCGGTGGCGGTTATTTCAAGATCATCAACCAATCGGTGCCTGCGGCGCTGGAGACCCTGGGCTATGGTTCCGCCCAGATCGAGGAAATCATCGCCTATGCGGTGGGCCACGGCTCTATGGGCAACGCCCCCCACATCAACAACAA
>JALWOO010000796.1 GCA_027083485.1 Amylibacter sp.
GTAAAATTTCACTTGTTCGGGACGCGGGCCAACCATGCTCATTTGCCCCGCCAGAACATTTAAGATCTGGGGCAACTCGTCAATGCGTGTCCGGCGCAAAAAACACCCCATCTGGTTGATACGGTCAGCCTCGTCATCGGCAAAACGGCTCTCGTCCCGGGTGCCGGCCATGGTGCGAAATTTCAAAATCCTGAACATTTGCTGATCTTTGCCCACCCGTTTTTGATGGTAAAACAAAGGCCCCGGATTGAAAAAGCGGTTCAGCAGCAACAAGATTGCCGCGATCACCAGAAAAACAGGGAGCAATAAAACAGCAAACCCCAAATCGATCGCCCGCTTTGAGAACAGGAAAACGCGGCTCGGAGAAGAGGAATCAACCCCACTTGCGGCGATCATTTCCGCATCAAGAAAATCAGAGCTAAATTTTTCGACAGTCAAAAAAACAGCCTCACTGTTACACCGTTTCAATATAGTTTCAGCGCAGAATATTGTCTGTGCCAATTATCACGTTTGCCTGTCCATGCAATCCTTCTACGGGATTATTAGATGTAGATTATGCTCAAAAATGGTTTTCTGTATAAAATTACCTCGATAGTTTAGTATAGGCACAGGCATAATATTCGCAACCACCTAAACCGCAAGGGAAATGTCGGTCATGGATTACAACCGGTGACTTTTCGCCGATATGCTGATTCTATCCGGAAATCACTGATTGCAAATCAAAAATAGGCAACAGCACTGACAACACAATTGCCAGCACCATAGCCCCGACCAGCATCATCAAAACCGGATCCAGCAGCGCGGCAAAGCGTTTGCGTTCATTCCCAAGCCAGGTTTCCACCAGTGTTGCGGCCCGTTCGCTCATGCGGGCCAAACGGGCAGAGGCCTCTCCTGCGCTGATCAACTGGCGGGCAACCGGAGGAATAACGCTGAGCCGTTGCAAGGCATCCGACAGCGTTTCACCGGAGCGGATTGCCTCGCAAACCTGATCGGCTTCGGTCTTGAAGCGGGCAATCACCAGCACATCCCCCGCACTGATGGCGGCATCCAGAATGGTTTGGCGACTGGCAATAATCAAGGCCAGCGTGCGCAGGTATTGCGCAGCCGTTGCCAGCCGGATCAAACGCCCCGCCAGCGGCAAGCGTAATAAAAACCCATCCCAGCGATTGCGAAATCGCGGGCGGCGCAACGCCAGCACAAAAGCCAGAACAGCCATGCCAAGCCCCAGGGTCAATCCGATCCAATGCGCGCCGATCCAATCGGTGATGCCCAGCATAATACGGGTTAAATCCGGCAGCGGGCGGCCCGAAACCTCGAACATGGCCACAATTTCCGGGGCAACCGTGGTCACCAGAATTGCACAAACCAACAGGGACACAGCCGCCACAAAGGCCGGATAAATAAGCGCGGTGGCAATTTGCGCGCGATCCGATCCCGCGTTTTCCAGATAGGTCGCCAATTCCTCAAACACCACCGCCAGATCACCGGTGGTTTCCCCCGCCCGCACCGCTGCCAGATAAAACCGGGGCAATCCGGGATCCGCTCCGGCCAGGGCATCCGACAGGGACTGCCCTTGCAGCACCGCGGCCTTGGCATCGGCGGCAACCCCTTCAAGGCTGGCATGGGTGCCCGAACTGCGCACGGCCTCAAGGGCGGCATCGCTGGGCAGATCCGCCGCCAACAGCACCGCCATCTGACGGGTGAAAATACTGCGAAGATCGCTGTTCAGACGGCTGCGCCTCAGGCTGCGGTGCCGGTTTGTATCTTTGGCGGTGATGCTTTCGGCGAACAATCCCCTGGCGCGCAACAATTCACCGGCATGGGTTTCGGTTTCGGCAATGATCACCCCTTTTCTGGCGCGTCCCTCTGGCGAATAGGCCCGATAGCGATAGGCCTTCATGCCCCGTCCCCAAGCACACGCAGGGTTTCCCCAAGCGTGGTTTGCCCCTGCACCACCGCCAGCAAGCCTTGTCCCAGCAGGGTTGATTCCGCCGCCAATGCCTGTGCCTTGAGCTGTTGTTCAGAGGCACCCTGATCAATGGCACTGCGCAGGGTTTCGGTGATCTCAACGATTTCAAACACCCCGACCCGACCCGCATAGCCGCTGTTGTTGCATTGCTCACAGCCGTCGGCCTGAAAAACGGTTTCGGGCGGTGTCATGTTCTGATCCTGAAACAGGGTCTGCTCTGTGGGGGTGAGCAGGTGTTCCTTGCGGCAATGGATGCAAAGGCGCCGCAACAGCCGCTGGGCTATGATGCCGCGCAGGGTTGCCGCAATCAGGAAATCATCAACCCCCAGATCCCGCAACCGGATGATCGTGCCCACCGAGCCATTGGCATGCAGCGAAGAAAACACCAAATGCCCCGTCAGGGCGGCCTGGGCGGCAACACCGGCGGTTTCGGTGTCGCGAATTTCGCCCACCAGAATAACATCCGGATCCTGCCGCAAGGTGGCGCGCAAACCGGCGGCGAAACTCATGCCGATGTCACTGTTGATCTGGCTCTGGGAAACCCCCTGCAAATCATATTCAATCGGGTCTTCGACGGTCACGATATTGCGTTCTTCGCGGTTGGCCAGTCGCAACAGGGAATAAAGCGTGGTGGTTTTGCCGCTACCGGTGGGACCGGTAGCCAGAATAATCCCGTTGGGCAGAGCGGACAGCCGCGCCAGCAGGGTGATATGTTCGGGCTTCAGGCCCAGATCCTCCAGCGGCATCAAACCGGCAGAGCGGTCCAGCACCCGCAACACCACCCGTTCGCCATAATTTCCCGGCAAGGTCGACACCCGTGTATCAATCGCCCGCCCGCCCAGACGCAGGGAAATTCGCCCGTCCTGTGGCAGGCGGGTTTCGGCAATATCCAGATTTGCCATCACCTTGAGCCGTGAAATCACCCGACGCACCGGCACGTCGTTCCGATCCATCACCGTTTGCAAAAAACCGTCAATACGCAAGCGCGCGCGCAGACCGGATTCATGGGGTTCCACATGCAAATCGGAAGCCCCCGAACTGACAGCACGGCGCAGCAATTGATTGACCAGCTGAATAACCGGCGCTTCGGTCACATCCTCAAGCAAATCACGCGGTCCGGTATGGCTCTCGTTGTCCTCCAGATCAAAAAACAGGGTATCGGTTTCATTATCCGGCGTATCCGCCTGATAAATGGCCGAAACTTCCCGATCAAAAGCATCCTGCGACAGCGCCACAAGCCGGGGCGAACCCACAAGGCGCCGGCGCGCTTCACGCAGGCCAAAGACACTGGCCTGCGGCCCATAAAGCAGGCGTTCCCCGTCAAGGGCGACCTGATGGTCACGGGTAAATGGAAAAGGCAAGCGGGTGTCGGTCATGGGGGCAGGTTACGGTCTGCGGCGCATCGGGGCAAGCGGCGAAGCATGGCCTTATTTGAACTGCAAACGGCTTGGCAAAGGCGGGAAGTCGCGGGTCTGGGCGACATCATCCACAAAACCCGCATCAAAAGGCTGATTCAAATCCGCCCCGTCAAAAGGAAATCCACCGGCAGGAGTTTTAGGGTACTGGCCATTGTCGATCGGTTGAAGCGCCAGACTGGCCCGCCGGGTTTCGCGGGCCACTTCACGGGTAATGCGTCGGGCCTCGGCATCGGTTCGGATTACCCGCGGGCGCAACAGGACCAGCAACACTCGCTGGTTCTTGCTGGCGTTTTTACCGCGAAACAAGGCCCCCAACAGGGGCAAATCTCCAAGGCCCGGAACCTTCTGCGACACGGAGCCAGAGCCGTTTTCCAACAACCCGCCCAACATGATGACATTGCCATTACGCACCAGTACATTGGTATTGATTGTCCGCTTGGAGGTAATTTCCCCCCCTGCCGCCGAAGATGAATTGGTCAGGTTGGAAACTTCTTGCTTGATCGCCATCAAAACCGTGCCCTCGGCCGTAATCTGGGGGGTGACCTCGAGCGTCAGGCCAACGTCTTTGCGTTCGATGGTTTGAAAGGGTTTATCCGGCAGCGCTGCTTCGCCGACCGTGGCAAAACTGCCGGTAACGAAAGGCACGTTCTTGGCCACCACAATTTCGGCCTTTTGGTTGTTCAATGTCATAATCGAAGGCGTTGATAACAAACGCGTACTGTTCTTGGAGGCCACCGCCGACAAAAAGCCGCCAATGCCATTGGTGCCGTTGCGTTTCAACCCGCCAATGGTGCCGCCATTCCCCGGGTTGGCCGTGTTGCCTGCAAGGGTCGAGGAAATCACCGAGGTCAGGGTTGGGCGCCCTTGCAAAGAGAACTGGACGCCACCGGCCACCGCATCATTCAACACCGCGCCGAATTGCACCGACAGGTCGGCAAAATTTTCCACCGACATTTCAAAAATTACCGCCTCGATCAACACCTGTGACGGGCGCCGATCCAAAGCGCGGATCGACATGATAATCGACTGGATTTGATCCTGCGGGGCTGTAATCAACAAAGTGTTGGAGCGCGATTCCGCCACGATGGTGGCAATGCCGGTTGCTTTGTCGGCGTTTTGGGCCTCGAAGGTTTGTTGCACCACATCCGCCAGCACCGCCGCATTGGCATAGCTCAATTCCACCACCCGCGTGGCCATGGCGCGCTGGGGAACATCCAACTGGGTAACAATACCGCGAATGCGTTCGCGAAACTGGCGCGGGCCGGAAACGATCAGCGCATTTACCCGCCGGTCCGCCGACAGGCTGGCCCCGACGGGGGTGACTTCCAGTGACTGGATCACCTGTAGCAATTCACCGGCATTGGCGTTGCGCATGCGGATGGTTTCAATCGGCTGGCCGCGCGGTTTATCCAGTTGCGCCACCAGCGACGCAATGCGTTGCTGGTTTTCGCGCCGGTCCGACAGGATAATCAATCCGGCTCCGGGCACCGTTGACAGCACCGCCTCCTGGGGCAGCAGCGGGCGGATCACCTCTGTGACTTCGGCCAAGGGCACATTTTGCACCGGGATCACACGGGTTTCATACCCGCCACTGGCCAGTGTTACCTTTTGTCCGGGGGCAAGCTCGCGCGCCACCCCGATCGGCACAATCCGGTCGGCACCGACCCCTTTGACGATGGTCAGGCGGTTCAACTCCAGCACGTTGAGGAATATCTCGTAAACCGCATCGGAGGATACCTTTTTAGGGGCCAGCACCGTGACACTGCCGTTCACCTGAGGGTCCAGAATAAAGTTCCGCCCCGTGGTTTGGGACACGATTTCAACAAAGCGTCTCAGGTCCGCATCCCGCAAATCAAGCGCCACTTGCGCCAGAGCAGCCGTCATGCTCGTTAGCAGAAAAATACCCACAGCAAATGCCGCTCTTAAAGCTTTTAGTCGTCTCATCTGCCTTACCACTCGATCTCTGGCCTGATTTTCGCGTTTTTATGCATCATTATCAGGCAAACCTGCCCGCGTGCTTTGTGCGAAATATTTTGCCGATGATAGCCGTGATTGCCAAGCGACGCAAATTTTAGTTTTCATCGTCAAAGGCGATCAATGCGCGCCCTTGTCCGGTTTGCAGCCAAACCCCGTCTTCGGAGATTTCATCCACCAAAGCCCCGCCCGGCAATTCATCCCCCACCCGCAGCAAATATTCCCCGACCGGATCGGACACAATCGCCCAACTGTTGTTCTGGCTGGCGAACAATCCCCTGAGCACATATTCCGGCAACGCCTGTGGCGGTTGTGGCTCTGCTTCAGGTTCAGGTGCCGGCTCCGGAGCCGGGGGTTGCGGTTCATAGCGGCCAAACACATCGGGCCACACCAGCGGCGGTGCGGCCTCCGGCTCCGGACTGGCTGGTGCCTGCGGGGCCGTGGCAATTTGCACGCTGCCGCCGTCTTGTTGTTGCCCCAGAAATGTCAGCCCCAAATGCCCCAGACCAAACCCCGCGGCAATAGCGGTAAAAAACCCGATCAATGTAGCAAGGCGTTTTATGGTGTGTCTCCTTTAAGACATGTCCGCGCGCATTCACGGCAAGCTATTCCCCGTCATAGACGCAAAAGCCTCTCCTGTGCTAGAAAATTCCAAAGACAAAAAACGGCACCTGAAAACGGGGCCACAGCAGTTGGAAACGGCAAGGCCACCGCTTTGTCGGAACGAGGGTAAAACAATGCGGGCACAATCAGGCATGGCTTGGGGGGTTTTAGGCGCTGTTGTGCTTTTGCAAGCTGCCTGTCAGGACTTTCAGCCAAGCAAGCGTTCCAGCTTCAAAGGCAAATATCAGGTGTCACGTCAGGCGCTCGAGGAAGGGCGCTATGCCCGGGCCATTCGCGGCTATCAAGACCTGCTGCAACAGGCCGGTCCCTTTGCGCCACGGGTGCGGCTGGAATATGCCCATGCCTTGTTGCGGGACAATCGCTATCTGGAGGCCGCACGCGAGGCCCGGATCGTGGCCGAAACCCAAAAAGGGGACGCCCGTTTGGCAGCCTTGGCCGTTCAGGGCACTGCGGAACATGAAATGGCCCGCGCCGCCATGGCCGCCGGTCAGCGTGGCCCTGCCGTGCGGGCGCGTTTGAAATCCGCACAAAAGGCCCTGAAGGCCGTTCTGAAGAAGCGCAAGGTTTTTGATCCGCTTGGTTCTCTGGCGCGGCGCCACAAGATTATTTCCAGTGAATTAAAGACGCTATAAGCCTGTCTTTATGTGCCGTTCCGCAGGGGAACAAGTGTCTGCAACACCGCCATCCCTTGCTGTGGCTCCATACTGCCTTGCAGGTTTTCCACAACAAACGGCGGGCCGGTGAAGGGTAGTTTTATCCGGCCTTTCAGGGTCTGCTCCCCATCGTCAAGGGTGATATCAAACCGCAGCCCATCCCGGGAAACCTCGTGAAACTGCCAATTCAATACAGTACCATTTTCGCCCGTCTTCTGCCCCTGCCACAAGCCCGTTTCAGGGCCAAGGCTTTGGCTCCAGACCGGCAAGGGGATCGGGAGGATCCGGGCAAGGCTGCGCAGGTGGCTGACGCGGGCCTGACTGGCCATTGCCAACGCCAGCCCGATCAAAATACCGATGGCAAACAGAAAGCTCCGGATCATTGGCCCCCCCCCAACAGAAATTCGGCACTGACCATCCCCGGGGTGTCACTGCGTTCAAACCGGAACCCTTGCAAAACATAGCCCCAGCGCGGTTGTGTTGCTTCCAGCCAGTCGGTCAGCTGGCGAAAACCGACCCGATCAAAGCGCAGCTCGATGCCTTGGGCCTCGCGATTGGCAAGGCGGCTGACCGCATCGCGCAGGCCGGCAGCCTTCAGGCTCTCCTCAATGCCGCTCAGGCCGATCGGCACCCGGTTCCGCTCCGGCTCCTGTGCCGTTGCTGGTGCGTCAAGGGCAGCCATGTCCACGGCGCGCGCCCCCACCCATTGGCGCAGTTTCAGGGCCTCTTGCAATTCGGCTGCGGCCTTGGTGCGCGCATCCAGAAGCGGGATCACCCAAAAGAACACCACCGCCACAGGCAGGGCCAAACCGAACAGACCGGCCAGCAACCAGCGTTCCCGCTGGCTCAGGCCCAGCAATAATGTCGCCAAACGAGCGGTCATGGTGTCTCCTGTTCTTTGGGGCGTAAAATCAGGGAGCCCTGAACCCCGCCGGTTTCCGCAGAACTCGATTCCGAAACATCCACAGCAATTTCAGCCTGTTCCAGCGCCTTGAGCACCTGTTCCAGACTGCTGAAATCCGGCATCAGGACCCTGACGGACAGCCCGCCCAACGGCGTATAATTGACACGGGTCACGCGCGCGCCCTGACGGTCAAACACCTGTGTTGCCGCCTTGAACAAGGCCATGGGCGGGGTGGTTTTCTTGTTTTTCCCTGCCGCATGCTGGCGGCGCGTCAAGGCCTGGCTCACCTGTGTGCGCACATCCAGAATCGGGCCGACAGGCACAAAAGCGGTCCGCACATCTGCAACGGTGGCCTGTCGAACCTGTGTGGCCAAATCCTGTATTTCGCGCAAACCCAGCCCCATGCCCAGCGACCAGAACCCCAGACCCAAAACCCCGAACAACACCGGCAAACGCCAGGCCTTCAGGCTGGCCGTCATCTGGTCAAATGCCGCCATGGGGTTTTTCGCCAGATCAAATTGCAATTCCCCATGCCCCAAAACCTGTGGCGCGGGCAAATCCAGATCGGCCAGCGCGGCTTTGCTCCGGCAAACCGGCACATCGAGGCTTTGCAAAAAATCATCAAGCGCCGGTTCCGCACTGCCAAGCCGGAATACCGCCTGCGGTTTTTCAACATTTTTAAGTTGCGCAAGGGCCAGATCATGTTCGGCACTAAAGCCGTCCTTCAGCCCCAAACGGGCAATGGTGGTCTCCTGTGTGGTCGCAAGGGTCCAAACCCTCGGAACAACCGGCAATGACAGGTAATCGGGCAAAATTGCCTGACAGGCCGGCCCGAAGTCCGCCCGCCATCGGTCGACCTGATCGGCCTGTGTCAGGATCACCTGCGCCCAGGCCTCCTGATGCGGTTTTTGCGCAAAGGGGCGGAATTCGATTTTCTGCGGATCCAGACCGATGCTGTCACTGATCTGCAAACGCGCCACCCGTTCACGGGCCTGACCGCGCAGGGTTTCAGGCAGATCGAGCGACAGCAAAGGCGCAAACATCCCCGGCACCAGCGCAATGAACGCTTGTGTCGGCACATCCTCCTGAGCGGCCCCCGGACCGGCGCGGTAAAACCGGTGTTCTTTTTGCTCTTTAGCGCGTTTCAAGCCCGTCCCCATCTGTTATTTTTTGCGCATAAAGCGGAATTTCACCTGCGTTTTACCGGTTTTAGGCGCGCGGCGAAAGATCACACTCCGCTGCGCGCGGCTTTGGCCCAGCGTGGCGGTGAAATTCGACTGGAACCACTGGCTGGAAACCCCGAAAAAACCGGTGCCGAATTTGGCCTGCTCTTCTGTGGTCAAAACACCTTGCAAGTAGATCGCAAGGTCTTCGTCGGTTTCAAAAGCCTTGGTTTTTCGCTGGGCAACAATGGCCCCGATAACAGCAGCAGACACCCCGGGCATCACCGCCTGTAAAACATCCCTTGGCGTGGTGTTGATGTTCAGGCTCCCTTCGGCGGGGATTGTTGTCAGCACCGGTTCCAATCGGGAAAAATAACTGGAAGTCATACCCTTTACCTGTCGAAGTTCATCCAGCATGACCAGCGCCCCCCCCGGGGGGGCCAGCGCCGGATTGCGGGCCAGATAAAGAGCCTTGCTGGTTGGTCCGCCCTCGCTTATCCAGTCCAGAATCTCCTGTCCGGTTTTTTCCGGCACCCCGCGCGCCTGTACCAGTTGCAAAAACTCCTCCGCGCCGGCCAATCCGTCCCCGCCGGCAAGCCAGTTCAAATTGAAAAGCCCCTGCAAATCACGGGTCGTACCGATGACCTGCCCCCGATCAATTTCCACCTGATAATTCTTTTGCGCCCATGGTTCGCGCAGGTGATCGACGCTGTTTTCACGGCGGTCCTGATCCAGAACCCGCCGCATCAGCAATTCGAACCCGTCCAGATAGGCCTCTGTTTGCGCCCGTTCCTGCATGTAGAATTGCCGGATGCGGCTGGTTTGTGCAGTTTGCAGCAGCAACACCGCCACCGCAGACAAGGCCGCCACCACCAGCAAGGCATTGATCAGCACCAGCCCGCGCGAAGATCTGTGCCGCCCGTTCATGGATAGCCGACCAAAGTGCTGATGCGGCCCAATGTGGCGCTGTCCAGAATAACATTAATGGCGCGGGGCAAATGGCTGCTGCCTGCTCCGGCGTTGACATCGGGGCCGGTTTGCCAATGCAAATCAGGGGTCAGGCGGCGCAATTCAAA
Source organism: Amylibacter sp. (assembly GCA_027083485.1). Taxonomy (GTDB): domain Bacteria; phylum Pseudomonadota; class Alphaproteobacteria; order Rhodobacterales; family Rhodobacteraceae; genus Amylibacter. The sequence continues at coordinate 9,782 of JALWOO010000796.1, forward strand.
TCCGGTAATGCCCCGGGCCATCACCACCACAGGGCTTTGCTGGGCTGCAGTGGCCGGTATCAATGTCGGCCAGCTCTGGCGGGTCAGGTTGCCATCCTGCAAGCGCCAGATCACCCGCCCCAATCCGGCACCGCCCACACGGGTCACATCAAACCGGCCGGACACCGACAAAGCCATCCCCTGCCCGCCGGCCAAGACCGTCAAGGCCGATTGTGCCGGTGCATTAGGCGGATGAAACACCAAAGGGGCCGCCGCCTGCAAATCCGCCCGTAGCAGGGTCAGGGCAAGGGTGATATCGGCGGTTTCCGCCTCAAGCGCCAGCAAGCGATCCCGCTGGCGCAGGGTGCCGGACAGGGCTTGCAGGCTCATGGTTGCGATCAGGGCAAACACCGCCAGCACCACAACCAGCTCGATCAGGGTAATGCCACGATCATGCGGGTTCCGGTTCATGGCAGGACCTTTGCCGGTGCATAGCTGACCAGCATGGCACCGGGCAAATCAGGGGCGGACACGGTGATAGACACTTCATACAGCCCCGCCTCGGTTTTTTTGCCAATCTGGGAAATCGACCACAGATAAGGCCCTTGTTGCACCTGCATCGGCAGGTTTCGCCCGCGCAACATGCCGATCACGCCGAGTTCTTCGGCACGGTTTTGCGCCACGCTCAGCGCCAACAGCCGGGCAGAGGCCTCGCCGATCTGGCGGCGGGACTGGTCCAATGTGCGCATCACCGCCAATGTGCCCACCGACAGCACCACAATGGCGATGACCAGTTCCAGCAATGTAATGCCCCGCTGGTTCGGCGTGCCGGTTACAATCCGCATGTCAAACCGCTCCAGCCATCGGATCTGCAGGTTTGATACCGGCCAAGCGCGCTAAAGGTGATTTCAAACGGGGTTGATTGGCCATCCGGCAGGAAAACCACCTCTGGCACAGGGGGCACGCCAAAGCTGAAATCCTGGGAGGTTGGTTGAAAGGCCACCCCGACCTGCCAGCGGATTTCCCGTGCAGACATATCCCAGCCACGGCTTTCCGGCACAAAGCGCGCTACCCGCCAGCCCTGTTGCGAAATCACCAGCCCTTGCGCAACGCCGCTGTAAATTGCGGTGTTGCGCAACTGTGCCAGCGTGGTTTGCAACTGGTTTGCCGCATCCGAGGCCTGCTGTTTGCTGCGCCCAAAGGACATGGACAGGCCGACACTAACCGTCAGGATCGCCAACACAGTGACGACAACCAGCATTTCCAGCAGGGAAAAGCCGGCCTCGGGCGGGGCGGGTTTTATTCCAGTGTCCATGTGCCCAGATCGGCATTCATATCACTGCCCCCGGCAATGCCGTCCGCCCCAAGGGTAAACACGTCGAATTCCCCGTGCACGCCGGGAGACAGATATTGATACTCTCCGCCCCAA
>JALWOO010000797.1 GCA_027083485.1 Amylibacter sp.
GTATTCACTTGCGCGCGGTAAACCTTGACCCTTCCGGTGTGATCCTTGATATGTTGCTGCAACTGGATGAAACCGCGCGCAAGTGAATACCTGACCATGCCCCATATTACCGACAGCCATTGCCACCTTGATTTCCCCGATTTCGAGGGCGAAATCCCTGCCCTGCTGGAGCGCGCCGCACAGGCTGGCGTGCATCGCATGGTCACCATCTGCACCAAGCTGAAGAACGAACCAACAGTGCGCGCCATTGCTGAAGCCCACGCGCCGGTCTTTTTTGCCGCGGCCACCCACCCGATGAGCGCCGCCGATGAACCGCTGGCAAGCGTGGAACAGCTGGTAGAGATCGCCAAGCATCCCAAAATGGTCGGCATTGGCGAAACCGGTCTGGATTACCACTATACCGCCGAAAGCAAGGCCATTCAGCAAGAATCCCTGCGCATCCACATAGAGGCCGCGCGCCAGACCGGCCTGCCCCTGATCATCCACGCCCGCGCCGCCGACGGGGACATGGCGCAGATATTGACCGAAGAACACGCCAAAGGGGCCTATGACTGTGTGCTGCACTGTTTTTCCAGCGGTCGCGAATTGGCCAAGGCGGCGCTGGATCTGGGGTTTTACCTGTCCATGTCCGGCATTGCCACCTTCAAGAAAAGTCAGGAAATCCGCGATATATTTGCCAGCGCACCGGTGGACCGGATTCTGGTGGAAACCGACAGCCCCTATCTGGCCCCGATGCCCCATCGCGGCAAACGTAATGAACCGGCCTTTACCGCCCACACGGCACAGGTGGGCGCGGATATTTTCGCCATGGACTACGCCGATTTTGCCGCCCGTACCGAGGCCAATTTCGACCGCCTGTTTGCCAAGGCCGCCGCATGGAAACCGTAAGCCGCACATTCACCATTCTGGGCTGTGGTTCCTCGGGCGGGGTGCCGCGCCTTGGCGGGCATTGGGGGGCCTGCGATCCGGCCAACCCCAAAAATGCGCGCCGCCGCTGTTCGCTGCTGGTGGAACAACAGGGACCAGAGGGCAGCACAACCGTATTGATCGACACTTCGCCGGATTTTCGCGCCCAGATGCTGGACGCCAATGTCGGGCGGCTGGATGCGGTGCTGTACACGCACGACCACGCAGACCACACCCACGGGCTGGATGATCTGCGGATGATCGTTTTCAACATGCGCGAACGGGTGCCGGTCTGGGCCGATGAGCCGACCCGCGAAACCCTGATGTCGCGCTTTGGCTATACCTTTGTGCAAAAGCCCGGCACGCTTTACAAACCCATCTTGCAAATGCACGATCTGGACGGGCCGGTAACGATCACCGGAGCCGGCGGGGAGATTACCTTTGAACCATTTGGCGTGCATCACGGCCCGATCATGGCCAACGGGTTCCGCATTGGCAAGCTGGCCTATCTGCCGGATGTTTCGGATATGACCGATGCGGCATGGGCGGCGGTGCAGGGGCTGGATATGTGGATCGTGGACGCGCTGCGTTACGAGCCGCACCCGACCCATTCGCATCTGGCCAAAACCCTTGACTGGATCGAGCGCGCCGCGCCCGAACGCGCGGTGCTGACCAATCTGCATATCGACATGGATTACGCCACGGTTTGCGCTGAAACACCGGATCACGTCACTGCCGCCTATGACGGCCTGCAAATCTCGCTCTGATGCTGGTGCTGTTCAATATCGTTCTGCCGGTGTTCATTGTGATCGGGGCCGGTTACGGCGCTGTGCGCAGCGGGCTGCTCAATCAGCTACAGGTCGGGGCGCTGATGCGCTTTGCCACCACATTTGCCATCCCCTGCCTGCTGTTCAGCAAGATTTCCGCGCTGGACCTGTCTGCCAGCATCAATTCCGGTTTGCTGATCTCGTTTTATAGCGGCGCATTGGCCAGTTTCACCCTGACCGCACTTTTGGCCAAAGCGCTGTTCAAGCGCCGCGCAGGAGAGGCCATCACCATCGGGTTTGCCGCCCTGTTCGGCAATACCCTGCTGCTGGGCCTTGCCATCATCGAGCGCGCCTATGGCACTGCCTCCATGGAGCCGGCCTTTGCCATTATTTCCGTCCATGCGCCGTTTTGTTTCGTGCTGGGCATCACCACGATGGAACTGATGCGGGCCAACGGCAAAACCTTGCCCGCAACCGCCAAAATCGTCACCAAAACCATTTTTTCCAACGCGCTGATGATCGGCATTATGCTGGGGTATCTGGTCAACCTGACCGGCCTGCCTTTGCCCACGCCTTTGATCCCCGCCATTGACATGCTGGCGCGCGCCGCCCTGCCCACCGCCCTGTTCGGCCTTGGCGGAGCGCTGGTGCAATACGGGTTGCGCGGCAATCTGCAAGAGGTCGCCCTGATCTGTGTCAGCAAACTGGCCCTGCATCCGGCCATCGCCTGGGTGTTGGCGACACAGGTATTCCACCTGCCCATCAATTTCACCCGCGCCGCCGTGGTTTTGGCCGCCATGGCACCGGGCATCAACGCCTATGTTTTTGCCAATATGTACGACCGCGCCAAGGATACCGTGGCCGCAACCATTCTGCTGGCCACCGCTGTTTCCATTCTCTCCGCGAGCCTGTGGCTGCATTTTCTGGGAACATAAAACGGCCCGGCGCAAGCGCCTCCTTAGGACTGGCTCGCCATTTCTTCCAGTTCAAGCCATTCTTCCTCGGCATCGCTCAGCTTCATATGGCGCTCGGTCAGGCCCTCGCTGGCTTTGGCGAATTTTTCCGGGTGTTTGGTGAACAGCTCGGGATCGGCCAGAAATTCTTCCAGCTTGGCAATCTCGGCTTCCAGCCTTGCAATCACCTCCGGCAATTCCTTGAGCCGATA
>JALWOO010000798.1 GCA_027083485.1 Amylibacter sp.
GCCAAAGCCGTCTTTGAAGAAGTTGACGACGCCCTGGGCGAAAAACTCTCCGCCCTGATCTGGGAGGGGGATAAAGACGAATTGACCCTGACCCAGAACGCGCAACCGGCGCTGATGGCCACATCCGTGGCCGCCATGGCCGCGTTGCAGGCCGAGGGCGTTTCAATTGAACAGGCCGATTTTGTGGCAGGCCATTCGCTGGGCGAATACAGCGCGCTTTGTGCGGCCGGTGCCCTGACGCTGGCCGATACCGCGCGCCTGCTGCGTATTCGCGGCAAAGCCATGCAAGAGGCGGTGCCGGTGGGGCAGGGGGCCATGGCCGCGTTGCTCGGCCTTGATTTTGCCGCCGCAATGAAGGTTGCCGAAGAAGCCGCACAGGGTGAAATCTGTCAGGCCGCCAATGATAACGACCCGTCACAGGTGGTTGTGTCCGGTCACAAGGGGGCCGTTGAACGCGCCTGTGTGCTGGCCAAAGAGGCCGGTGCCAAACGCGCCATGCTGTTGCCGGTGTCGGCACCCTTCCACTGCGCCCTGATGCAACCCGCTGCCGATGTGATGGCCGCTGCGCTGGCGGATGTCACTATTTCTACGCCCAAAGTGCCGCTGATCGCCAATGTGATCGCCGAGGCCACCAGTGATGCGGACCAGATCCGCGATTTGCTGGTGCAGCAGGTCACGGGATCTGTGCGCTGGCGGGAAAGCATGCTCTGGGCCAGCGCCCAAGGCGTGGGCGAGGCCTATGAAATCGGTGCCGGCAAGGCCCTGTCCGGCATGATCCGCCGGATTGACCGCGCCATCGCCTGCACCGCCGTCAATGATCCCGCAGGGGCCAGGGCCGCTGCCGAAAAAATCGTATAAGGAATTGAATATGTTTGATCTTACAGGAAAATGCGCACTGGTGACCGGTGCATCCGGCGGTATTGGCGGGGCGATTGCCAAAGGGCTGCACGCGCAGGGCGCAACTGTGGCACTGTCGGGCACACGGGTGGACCCGCTAGAGGCGCTTGCGGCCGAGTTGGGCGAGCGGGCTTTTGTTACGCCGTGTAATCTGGGCGATAGCGATGCTGTCAAGGCGCTGGCCGGACAGGCCTCCGAGGCCATGGGCGGCTTGCATATTCTGGTGAATAATGCCGGTGTGACCCGCGATAACATTTTCATGCGCATGACGGATGAACAATGGCAGACGGTGATTGATATCAATCTGACCTCGACCATGCAGCTGATGAAATCGGTGATGCGTCCGATGATGAAACAACGTTGGGGGCGGATTGTGAACATCACCTCTATTGTTGGTGTCACCGGTAATGCGGGACAAGTGAACTATGCGGCCTCCAAGGCGGGGATGATCGGCATGACCAAATCCTACGCGCAGGAAATCGCCACGCGCGGCATTACCGCAAACTGTGTTGCACCGGGCTTTATCGAAACCGCAATGACTGCCGAATTACCCGAAAAGGTCAAAGAAACCATGGTCGGCAATATCCCTGCTGGCCGTATGGGCACACCGGAGGAAATCGCCTCTGCCGTGGCTTATCTGGCATCTGAGGAAGCCAGCTATGTCACCGGTCAAACGCTGCATGTGAATGGCGGTATGGCGATGATCTAGGGGTAGGGTCAGACTGATCCTGCTGTTTCAATCACCAGAATGCGGGCCTGCCCTTTGGGGTGGGCCACGTGTTCATCGCCTATCCGGGCATGGAAAATATCGCCGGCTTGCAGGGGGTAGATTTTCACAATCCCGTTCGTGCGTGTGTGCATATCGACCGCGCCATCCAGCACCACGAAAACTTCTTCCCCGTCATTGATGTGCCACTTGTAGGGTTGGTCCGTCCAATGCAGCCGTACCGTGGCGTCCGGTATGCGGGCAATGTCCAGCGCATCCCAGGGGTTAAGCGCGGTAAATTTGGAAGCGGTGATTTTTTTCATGATGCGGGGTCCTGTTAATGTTATCGTGGCCATACAGGATAAAGGATTGCTGCGCGCCTTGCCGAATGACGTTTTTGCCAACGAAATGACGGGTTATAACGTTTCAACACAAAGCCTGAAGGCCCTAACCATGCTTGATAAAACCAATCGCCGTTTGCTGGACCTGTTGGCCGAAAACGCGCGCACCTCCTTTACAGATCTGGCGACAGAGGTCGGCTTGTCGCGCACGGCTGTTCAGGACCGGATTGCGCGAATGGAGCGGGACGGGGTGATTGCGGGCTATCGCGTGGATGCGCCGGTTGTGTCTGACCCCCCGTTTCAGGCTCTGGTATCGCTTGAGATAACCACACGTCCCTGTGCGCCCACCTTGCAAAAATTGCGCCGGATCAAGGGCGTTCACCAGGTTTTTTCTGTTACCGGCACAGTGGATGCGGTTTTGCAGATCAGCGCAGGTTCATCTGCGGAGCTGTCGAGCCTGATCGACCGGATTGCCGCTGTGCCTTACGTTGGCAATGTAAGCTCTCAAGTCATACTGGCGCGGATTTCCTAATAGGGAATGCCGAATTTCCGATACAGAAAATGCAGTAGCCAGGCCGGTCCGATCAGCAAAAATTGCACATCCTTGAAGAAAGATGGTTTTTTCCCTTCAACTTTGTGGCCCCAGAACTGCCCGATCCAGGCCAACACGAATACCCCTATGGCAAATTGCCAGAGCGGTAGGCTGAAATTGGTTTCATAGGCTTGATTGAGTGCCGCACAAATCACCAGAAATGCCGTGATGCCGATGGCCAGTTGCCATGACACCAACAGGTAATAGACAATCACCGCCAGAAAAACCGGTGCCAGCCAATTCACCCCGAGAGCCGCCAGTGCGTCCGGCACCGGCAAGGCCCAGATCAGGGCAGTGACCGTCCAGAAGATTACCGGCACACAGATCCAGTGTACGGTTTTGTTGGTCGGGTTCTGGTGGCTTTCGCCATATTCAGCCAAAAGTGCGTCAATTTTGCGTGTCATCCTGTTCCCCTTTTTGCCGGCAGTTTACGGGTGCAAATTACGTTGCGCAACAATATTCCCCCACACTTTACCGTTGCGTAATTTTATTGCGGACTGTACATCTGCCTTACCCATTGTCTTGACAGTATACAGGTGGATACCATGACCTCGCAAACCCGTTCCCGCCCCTGGTTGTTTCGCACCTATGCAGGCCATTCCACTGCCAAAGCCTCCAATGAACTCTACCGCAATAACCTTGCCAACGGGCAAACCGGCCTGTCGGTGGCCTTTGATCTGCCCACGCAAACAGGCTATGACAGCGATCACATTCTGGCCCGTGGCGAAGTGGGCAAGGTCGGCGTGCCGGTGGCGCATCTGGGCGATATGCGCGCGTTGTTTGATGGCATCCCGCTGGAGCAGATGAATACCTCCATGACGATCAATGCCACGGCCCCATGGTTGCTGGCGCTGTATATTGCTGTGGCCGAGGAGCAGGGCGCGGATGTTTCACAGCTCAAGGGCACGGTGCAAAACGATATCATCAAGGAATATCTGTCACGGGGTACTTATGTTTGTCCTCCTGAACCGTCATTACGTCTGATTACCGATGTAGCAGCATATTGTTACCAAAAGGTTCCCAAATGGAATCCGATGAACATTTGTTCCTATCACCTGCAAGAGGCCGGTGCCACGCCGGAACAGGAACTGGCTTTTGCGCTGGCCACGGCGACGGCTGTTCTGGATGATGTGCGCGGCAAAGTCCCCGCCGAAGACTTTGCAACTGTGGTCGGGCGGATTTCCTTCTTTGTGAACGCAGGTATTCGATTTGTGACAGAAATGTGCAAAATGCGGGCGTTTGTGGACCTCTGGGATGAGATATGTGCAACTCGATACGGAGTCGAGGATCCCAAAATGCGCCGGTTCCGCTATGGGGTGCAGGTGAATTCTCTGGGGTTGACGGAGCAGCAGCCGGAGAACAATGTCTATCGTATCCTGATCGAAATGCTGGCGGTGACCCTGTCGAAAAAAGCCCGCGCCCGTGCCGTGCAACTGCCCGCTTGGAACGAGGCTCTTGGCCTGCCGCGCCCCTGGGATCAGCAGTGGTCTTTGCGGATGCAACAGATCATGGCCTATGAAACCGACCTGCTGGAATTTGACGATCTGTTCGATGAAAACCCAGCGGTGGAGCGCAAAGTTGCCGAATTGAAAGAAGGCGCGCGCCAGGAAATGGCGCAGATCGATGCCATGGGCGGGGCGATTGCGGCGATTGAGTATATGAAAGGGCGGTTGGTTGACAGCAACTCCGCCCGCCTTGGCCGCATTGAAACCGGCGACATGACGGTGATTGGCGTGAACCGGTTCACTGAAGGGGCGGATAGCCCGCTGACCTCTGGTGACGAGGCGATCATGGTGGTGGATCCGGCGGCGGAACAGGATCAGCTGGATCGGCTGACCGATTGGCGCGCAAGCCGTGATGAGGATGCAGTGGCGCGCGCGATTGCGGATCTGCGTGCTGCGGCAAAATCAGGTGAAAATATCATGCCGTCCTCGATTGCGGCGGCCAAGGCAGGCGTGACCACCGGCGAATGGGGCGGCGTGATGCGGGCTGTGTTCGGGGAATATCGCGCGCCTACGGGTGTTGGCAAGGCGGTGTCGAATAATACCGAAGGGCTGGAAGAAATCCGCGATGCGGTGGATCGGGTGTCCGATAAACTCGGGCGCAGGCTCAAGTTTCTGGTGGGAAAACCGGGGCTTGACGGCCATTCCAACGGGGCCGAACAGATCGCCGTGCGGGCGCGCGATTGCGGGATGGATATTACCTATGAAGGTATCCGCCTGACCCCTGAACAAATCGTTAACCGCGCCGCCGAGGAAAAGGCGCATGTGGTGGGCCTGTCAATCCTGTCGGGATCGCACGTGCCTTTGATCGAGGATGTGATGCAGCGGATGAAGGCTGCGGGTCTGTCGGACGTTCCGGTTCTGGTGGGCGGCATTATCCCCGATGAAGACGCGGAAAAATTGCGTCAATTCGGGGTGTCGCGGGTGTATACGCCCAAGGATTTCGAACTGAACCGCATTATGACGGATATTGTCGAGCTGTTTGAATAGGCGCTATTGCGTTGTCACATGTGGCGGCGTTGGGGGGGTATCCTGCGCCAAAACGACAACAGTTGAAAGGGCAAGGGCGACGGCGCAGGTCCAGATTACGATTTTCGGCATGGTGGATTCCGTTTTAAAAATAAGGTGCTAAAAGACTTCGGTTAATAAATACTTAGGTCCGTATAGGCTAAATATAAGTGATTTAAGGCACATAAGTTTCAAATGCCAACCAAACGGCGTTTTTCTGCCTAAAATGGCAGAACCATACGCGCCAAGGGCAGGTGCGTATGGTTCCGAATTGGTTATTGGTTTCTGTGATAGTCGCATTGCGACCTGTCACTGTGTGAATTTAATCTATAACACCCGCTGCCAATAGACGCCGGTGCCGTCGATTTCCTTGATTTCCACGGTTTCATTGGCGGCGTGGGCGTCGATATAATCATGCACGGCGGCCTTGCAGGCGGCGACGGCGTGGTAATCGTCCACAATGATATAGCCCCCGGGGCTGACCTTCTGGTACAGGCTGGTCAGCCCGTCCATGGTGCTTTCGTACATATCGCCATCCAGGCGCAGCACGGCGACATTTTCAATCGGAGCGGCGGGCAGCGTGTCCTTGAACCAGCCTTTCAGGAATTTCACCTGATCGTCCAAAAGGCCATAGACGCGGAAATTATCCTGCACCTGTTCCATGGAAACGGCGAGTGCCTCGACCTTGTGGTGGGTGTCGCCTTTGTCCTTGGCATATGTTTTTGCGTCGGGTTCGGGAAGGCCGGCAAAACTGTCCGCCACCCAGACGGTGCGCGCGGTGTCGCCATAGGCCCGCAGGATCGCGCGCATGTAAATACAGGCGCCGCCGCGCCAGACGCCTGTTTCGACAAAATCGCCGGCCACGTTGTTTTCGATCACATCCGAACAAACCTGCCGCAGGTTGGCCATGCGTTTCTTGCCGATCATGGTATGGGCAACTGACGGCCAGTCCAGCCCTTTTTCACGTCGGGCTTCATCGAATTCACGGCCCTGTTGATGGCGGGCATTCAGCCCGACGGCCTTTTTCAGTTTGGAGCCGATGCTCATTTTCAAGGGCGGGTCTTTGTAGATTTCATTGGTCAGCACGTCTTGCATCAGATCCAGATACATTGTGCGCAGGTCTTGCGTTGATGTCGTCATTGTTTCGCCCTGAAAATTTTTTATCCTGCAGCCCTAGCTATTTTTCGTTCCGGATTCAAGTTTCAAATGCCGTGGCTGCGGGGGTACGGATTGATTGCTGGTTGTTGCCAGTCTTGCAAGGCGGCTTTGGCCGGTTTCCAGATTTCCACCTGCAAAGGATAACAGGCGGCGGTGTCGCTGGAATGCTCTGCACTGCAATCACCGCCCGGACAGGCGGACAGCGCGCCGAGCAGGTCTATTTCCGCAAAAAACTCCAGATAATCGCCGGGGCGCACGGGGCTGGCCTTCATGAAATACTGGTGTGTGTCGGGGGTGAAGCCGGTCAGCATGAACACATTCAGCACATCATGCACCAGCATTTCGGCCTGATGAAGCGGCTGGCCGCTGTGGGCTGCCAAGGCGCGGGTCAGGTAGGAGTGGCAGCAATAATGGTAATTATTGCCGGTTAACAGCCGGTTTATATAGGGATCGCAACGGGTGCCTATCACGTCATGCACAGAACCGCCGTCCTGATCCCAGCCGTACCAGTCCAGCGTGTCACAACTGATTGTGGCCATCGGGCGCAGATAGGGAAAACTGCTCCAGAGCCGATCTCCGGTGCTGACATGGGTGCCATGCAGGGCGCGGGTTTTGCCGGAATAGAACCGCTCGTTCAGGTCATGCAGGTAGCCACAGGTTCAGATCCCCCACCTGCGGGCCGTCAATGCTGACAATGCGGCAGAAATGGCCTGCGGGAACCGTGAAACAAGCGGTATCACGCGGCGTGATGATTACGGTTTTAAGGTGTGTCATATCCTGCCTTGCCTGTTCCAGAAGTGCCATATCCGGTTTGGGCAGGGTATCCACAGGGTAACAGACCACCGGCGACAGGGCTTTGCGTTTGGCGGCATCGGGCGGGGCAGGGTGTTGCGGATTTTGTTTCATCAGAACACTATATTCATCATCACCAGCGAGACCACCAGAAACAGCACCGTCATCATGCCGCCGGTCTTGACGAAATCCATCACCTTATAACCGGCTGGTCCCATGATCAGGGCGTTTACCTGATGGGTCGGGATCAGGAAAGAGTTGGAGGTGGAAATCGCAACCGTCATGGCGAAAATCGCGGGATCGCCGCCAGAGGCCACGGCTATTGAGACGGCCAGCGGTACCAGCAAAACCGTGGCACCCACGTTGGACATGATCAGAGTCAGAACCGTTGCCAGTATCGCTACACCGGCCTGCAAGGACCAGATCGGCCAGCCATCCAATACTTGCAGGATCAACTGGGCCATCCATTCCGCGGTGCCGGTATTTTGCACCGCTTGCCCAAGCGGAATCAGGCTGGCCAGCAAAAACACCGTGTTCCAGCTGACGGCGGTATAGGCCTCGTCCACCGACAGAACCTTGGTCACGATCATGCCTGTGGCTCCGACCAGCAGACACAGCGACAGGCGCACATCGGTGAACAGCACCAGCGAAATTGCGATGGCAAAGAACAGCAAGGCCCAGCCGACCTTGTGGGGGCGCATTTCCTCTTGCGGGTAATCGGAGGTCACAACCACGTAGGAACGCCGCTCGTCTACCCGCACCAGCTGTTCCCAGGGGATATGAACCACCAGTGTATCGCCAGCACGAAAGGGTTCGCGCCCGACAAGGCTGGCTTTGTGGTGTTCGTTTTCCACATGGCTCAGGGTTTCGCCACCCCGATGAATGGCCAGCATCGACATATCGTAAATCTTGCGCAACTCCAGCTCCCGCGCGGTTTTGCCGATGGCGCGGCTGTTGGGGGGGATGACGATTTCCGCCACCCCTGAATGGGTCGGGGCGAAATCCTCTGCGAATACATCCAGTTCGGGATGCACGATCAGGTCGTAATCCTCGGCCAGCTCCTCGACCACCTTGCGATGGCCCATAACGGCCAGACGGGCAGGGGTCTTTATCGTGGTTTTTACCGGTGGCGCGATCTGGCGGCGGTTTTCCATCAGGCTGCCGATGATATAAACGTGGTTGGCATCCATCACATCGGCGATGGTTTCGCCGAGCAGAATATTGCCCTCGGGGACCTCGACCTCGAACAGGTCCACATCCAGCCCGTAAATCCGTCGCATGTAGTCCTTCATGGAACTGCCCGAAGTGGCATCTTCGCGCAATGCGGCACCGGGCAAGACCCATTTCCCGAACAGCATAAAATACAAAATACCGGTGGCAATCAGGCTCAACCCGATCGGGGTGACAGAGAACAGGCCAAAAGGTTGCATTTGCTGGGACTTCGGCAGGGTTTCATTGGCGGTCAGAATCAGCTCGTTCAGCAGGATCATCGGGGAGGAGCCGACCAGCGTCATGGTGCCGCCCAGAATTGCGCAAAAGCCCATTGGCATCAACAGACGGGACAGGGGAATACTGGTGCGGGCCGAAATGCGGGATACCACCGGCAAAAACAGCGCTGCCGCGCCCACGTTCTGCATGAAAGAAGAAATCACCCCTACGGTACCGGAAATAATCGGAATGATCCGCTGTTCCGTGCTGCCGCCGTATTTCAGAATTGCGGCGGCGACCTTGGACATCAAGCCGGTTTTATCCAGTCCGGCACCGATAATCATCACCGCAATAATCGACATGACCGCGTTGGAGGCAAAGCCGTCAAACAAATGGTTTACATCTGCCAAACCGGCCAATGGCGGAAAATAGCTCAGCCCGCCGAGCAGCACCATGACAATAATTGCCGCCAGATCGACCCGCACAATTTCTGAAATAAACAGGAAAACCGTAAAAGCCAACAGGCCCAATACCACCATCATCTCCAGATTTAAGGTAACGGCTTCCATGTATTTCCCCTTAAAAGTCTTGCCGCCATAGTGGCAACTTATGCGCGCCCTGTAAACCTAGGCCACTGTGTCCCGAATTCCATTAATCTTTAATTATCTTCGGCGGGGTGCGCCAAAACGCCCCGTAAGACAGGGGGGCTATCGTCGCTGATCCATGGCTTTTGCCAAGACACACATCAATTCAAACATCACCGAAATACCCAGCCAGGCCGTGCCGCCACTGGCATCAAAGGGAGGCGATACTTCAACCAGATCACAGCCCACCAAATTGACCCCTTCCAGTTCACGCACCACCTGCAAGGCCTGAAAGCTGTTTGGTCCGCCGACTTCAGGCGTGCCGGTTCCCGGTGCATAGGCCGGATCGATAAAATCGATGTCATAGGTGCAATAGGCGGGGTGATCGCCCAGTACATCGCGGGCCTGTGCCATGACATCCTTGATGCCGCGTTCAAAGAATTCCTCGATGCGGATGATGGTGACGCCTTGTTCGCGGCCCCATTCTACATCCTCGGTGTTATAGGCGGTGCCGCGAATGCCGATCTGGATGAATCGCTTCGGGTCAACCAACCCTTCCTCGATGGCACGGCGAAACGGGGTGCCATGGGTGAATTTGCTGCCGTTGAAATAGCTGTCAAACAGGTCGGTGTGACTGTCAAACTGGATCAACCCCAATGGCCCGTCTTGCGCCAGCCCGCGCAGTACCGGCAGTGTGACCAGATGGTCGCCCCCTGCCGTCATCGGCGTGATGCCCTGCTCTGTCAGGTTTTTGTAAAAGGTGCTGATCTGGTCCATTGCCCGCATCATATCCGCCGGATTGGCCCCCACATCCCCGAGATCCGCGCAATTGACCAAAGCAAAAGGATTGATACCGCTGACGGGATTTATTTCGCGGATCATGGTGGAATAGTCCCGTAATTGGCGCGGTCCATGGCGCGGGCCGGGTCTGTTGGTGGTTCCCGCATCCCAAGGCACCCCGATCAGGCCCATTTCCACATCAGCATATTCGGCGTCGTTCGGGGCAAGTACCGGCAGACGCATAAAGCTTGGCACACCGGCAAAACGGGGTAGGTCGATGCCGGAGACCGGCTGAAAGAAGGATTTGGGAGGCATGATACAGTCACATTGGCTATTTCGGAGAAAGGGAAAACGGCTTAGGTTAAATCCAGTTAACGCCAGAGGGAGGCTGAAAATCAATGGGAAAAACCATCGTCATCACAGGGGCCGGTAGCGGTATCGGGGCCACAACGGCGCGGCATTTTCTGGACAGGGGGTGGCAGGTGGCACTGATCGGGCGGCGTTCGGCTCCGTTGGAACAGGTGGCCGAGGGCGGGGGCAAAGCGTTGGTTCTGGCCTGTGATGTTGCCGATGAAGCGGCTGTCGAGGCCGGTTTTGACCGGATCGCGGAGTATTTTGGCCGTATTGATACCCTGTTCAACAATGCCGGAATCGGGGCTTTTGGCGGGACCATTGACCAGATTTCCGTGGCTGATTGGCGGGCGTGTATTGATGTGAATCTGACCGGTAGTTTTATTTGCGCGCGTGCGGCTTTTCGGCATATGCGCAGCCAGAGGCCGATGGGGGGGCGGATTATCAATAACGGTTCGATTTCAGCCCATGCCCCCCGGCCCGGATCGGCTCCCTATACGGCCTCCAAACACGCGATTACCGGATTGACCAAGACCATCGCGCTTGATGGGCGGGCGTTTGATATTACCTGCGGGCAGATTGATATCGGCAATGCAATGACGGAAATCACCACATCCTTTGCTGAAGGGGTGTTGCAACCGGATGGCCAGATCCGTCCCGAGCCGACAATGGATGTGCAAGATGTGGCAGAGGCCGTTTGGTACATGGCGACATTGCCGCCGGAAGTGAATGTGTTGAATATGACCGTGATGGCGGCCAAGATGCCTTTTGTCGGGCGGGGATAAAGAGAGAAATGCCTCCGGCGGGGATATTGGGACGAATTCGAAAAGAAAAACAGGAGGGAGCGGTCATGCAGGCAATAAAAAACCCCGCCAAAAGCGGGGTTCCAAAACGCCAAAGGCGAATTTATCAGCTGTAAAGCTTATTCTGCCAGTTTCAATTCGCTGGCAGCTTCACGACCGTTAC